>CAJWLE010000012.1:0-18839 GCA_913042965.1 uncultured Synechococcus sp. | reverse complement strand
CTCCATCAGGTCCAGCAATAGCCATGGTGATCTGCTTTGGGCGGCCTCAGGCTATGGGACACCCAAGCCTGTTCAGGCGCTGAAGTATCGGGCGCTGGAGTGAAGGGCCACGAGTGCCGTTGTGCTTTGCTCGGGTTCGAGCTGGTCACTGGCATCCATCGTCAAGCTGATTCGATCGGCTCCGAGCCACTCAAGCTGCTGACGCGAATCAGCCACGTTTGGACACGCTGGATAACCAAAGGAGTAACGGCTGCCGCGGTAACGCTGGGCCAGCACATCCCGGAGTGATATGCCATCGGGATCAGCAAAGCCGAGCTCTGATCGGATCCTGGCGTGGACCCATTCCGCCATGGCCTCCGCCATCTGAACGGCAAGACCATGGAAGTAGAGATAGTCGCTGTAGCGATCGCCCTTGAACAGCTCCTGAGCCACCAAGGAGGCCTTCTGCCCCATGGTCACCGCCTGCATCGGCAACACATCGGTGGGTCGACCGTTGGCGTCAAGGTCGTTGTAGAAATCGGCGATGCAGTATCGGTTGCCGGAACGCTGACGCGGAAGTTCAAAGCTGCCAAGTTCACGGACACCGTCAACGTCGAACACCCGGAGAGTGTTTCCATCACGCCCCACGGGGAAGTAGCCGTAGACCGCCCGCGGAGTCAACAATGACTCGTCGATGCAGCGTTGCATCCATTGCTGCAAGACCGGCTCAGCTTTGTCTGCCAGCATGGCTTTGTAGTCGTCCCGGCTCTGCTCCTTCGTCTTGCGCAGCATCCACTGACCTGCGAAAAGAGCATTGCGGTCGAGGTAGTGAAACACCTCCGCGATGTCGACGTCGTTCTCCATGATCACGGCTGAACCCAGGAAGGGCGCCTTTGGCATTGCTTCGGCAGGGACGGTCTCGGAACGATCCGTTGTGACTGGAGGCAGCTCAGGTGCTGGAGAATTGACAACCGGCGCCGCAGACTCAGCCGCTTCCTCGGATTGTTTGGGAGTCTCATCGAGACCGACTCCCTGAGGTGCATCCACAAGGAAACCCTCCTGATTGGTCCAGTTCTCCTTGCCTTTCGCATCCATGAGCGCATCCATGAAGCGCAAGTCCGCAAAGGCATCACGTCCATAGATCACCTTGCCGGCATAAACCTCGCGGCAATCCTTCTGGACAAAACGAGGCGTCAGGGCAGCACCACCAAGGATCACCGGTACGTCGATTCCCGCGTCGTTGAAAGACTGAAGGTTGTCCTTCATGAAGGCAGTGGACTTCACCAGAAGTCCGCTCATCGCGATGCAATCGGCCTTGTGCTCCTGCTGCGCCTCAACGATCGCCTCGCAGCTCTGCTTGATCCCGAGGTTGACCACCTCGTAGCCGTTGTTGGTGAGAATGATATCCACCAGATTCTTGCCGATGTCGTGGACATCGCCTTTGACGGTGGCGATCAGGAACTTGCCCTTGCTCAGGCTTTCGCCCTCGTTTTTTTCCATGTGTGGCTCCAGATGCGCCACAGCCGATTTCATCGTTTCGGCGCTCTGCAAGACAAATGGCAGCTGCATCTGACCACTGCCGAACAGCTCACCCACCACTTTCATGCCATCCAACAGGAAGGTATTGATGATCTGCAGCGGTGGGTAGGCCTCAAGAGCTTGATCCAGGGATGGTTCCAGCCCAATGCGCTCCCCATCGATGATGTGCTGCTTGAGCCGCTCTTCGATCGGCAGATCTGCCAGCGAAGGACCGGAAGCGCGTGCCTCCTTGGTGCTGACGCCTTCGAAAAGCTTGGTGAGTTCAGTGAGGGGGTCATAGACACAAATGCCATCCTCATAACGACGGTTGTCGTTGATCAGATCTCTGCAGACGGTCTGGTGTTCGTCGCTGATCTTCATCAGCGGAAGAATCTTCGCCGGGCTGACGATGGCAGCATCCATGCCCGCTTCACAGCAGTCATGCAGGAACACGGAGTTGAGGTTGATCCGTGCCGCCGGAGACAGACCGAAACTCACATTGCTGACACCGAGCACCACATGAACACCCGGAAGGTTCTCGCGGATCATCCGGATCGAATCAACCGTGGCTCGAGCATTCAGGCGGTCTTCCTCGATGCCTGTTGAGATGGGTAATGCCAGGGGGTCGTAGAAGATCTCATGGGCTGGGATGCCGAACTCGAGGGCATCGCGATAGGCGCGTTGGGCAATGGCGAACTTCTTCTCGGCGGATCGGGCCATCCCGTCTTCATCAATGGTGCCGACAACAACTGCAGCGCCGTAGCGACGGGCCAGCTCAAGCACCTTGAAGAAACGCTCGTCCCCGTCCTCATAGTTGGTGGAGTTGAGGATGCATTTGCCGCCTGCCACCTTGAGGCCTGATTCCATTTTCTGCCACTCGGTGGAGTCGAGCATCAGAGGCAGGTTGACGTTGGTGACCAGACGGCTCACCAGCTCGTTCATATCCCTCTCGCCGTCCCTGCCCACGTAATCAACGTTGACGTCCAGAACGTGGGCGTTTTCCTTGACCTGTCCACGGGCCACCGACACCAGACCATCCCAGTCCTCTTCCGCCAGCAGCTCACGCACCTTGCGGCTGCCACTTGCATTGAGCCGCTCTCCGATGATCAGGAAAGAGTTGTCCTGGTGATACGGAGTAACTCCGTAAATCGATGCTGCCGCAGGTTCATAGTTGAGGCTGGGACGGACGTCTTCCGAGGTGACGCTGTTCCAACGTGCTGGGCGTTCGGCAGGCTTCAGTTCCCGGGACAGTTCCGCGAGGCTGCCGATGTGTGCCGGCGTGGTGCCACAACAGCCACCGATCACCTGCACACCGAGATCCTCGACGAAGTGCATGAGCTGCATCTTCAGCTCAACCGGGGTCAGGCGGTAATGGGCCACACCGCCGATGTTCTCCGGCAGACCTGCATTGGGAATGCAGCTGACGGCAAACGGGGAATGCTCCGAGAGATAACGAATGTGCTCCTTCATCTGCTCGGGACCCGTGGCACAGTTGAGCCCGAGAATGTCGATGGGGAAGGGCTCGAGAATCGAGACCACCGCTGCGATATCGGTACCCACAAGCATGGTTCCCGTGGTTTCCATGGTCACCGACACCATCAGGGCCCGCCGCTCACCCGTTGCCTCAAAGGCCTCTTCGATGCCCTGCAGTGCCGCTTTGATCTGAAGAACGTCCTGACAGGTTTCAACAATCAACAGATCAACGTTGCCAGCGATCAGGCCTTCGGCCTGCTCCCGGAACGAGTCCCGCATCGTGTCGAAATCGATGTGGCCCAGGGTGGGCAGCTTGGTGGTGGGTCCCATGGACCCAGCCACAAAACGAGGTTTATCAGGAGTGCTGAATTCATCAGCCATTTCCCGGGCCAGCTCAGCCGCCCGCTTGTTCAGCTCGAATGCCTGATCCTCGAGACCGTATTCCGCCAACACGATTGATGCGGCTCCGAACGTGTCGGTTTCGATGACGTCGCAACCAACCTCAAGGAACTTGCGGTGTACCGCCTTGACCGATTCGGGGCTGGTGACTGCAAGATTCTCGTTGCAACCCTCCAGATCAGGGCCACCGAAATCATCGGCGGTCAGATCCAGATCCTGGAGGCTGGTGCCGGTGGCGCCGTCGAACACCAGCACGGGCCGATCCGGTCCGTTCAGATGGTCCAGGAACCGGGAGGTGGTGAGTTTCCGGGTTGCTTGCGCCACCACCATTCAACTGTCTTTAGCTCTTCCTCATAATCCTAGGAAAAGCACCCGCCCAACCTCATCCAATTGGAATTCTGGTGATCCAGTGTTCGTAGGCCGGATCACGTCCTTCCGTGATCGCGACCAGCTTGTTCTTGAGTGCATTCATAACGGGACGGTCCGTGTTCAGCACAGTGGACTCGATCTGACGAATGGGCGTCACCTTGGCGGCCGTACCGGAGAGGAACACCTCATCGGCGATGAACAGCTCGGTCTTGTCCACAGCCCGTTCGATCACAGGAATGTCCATGGCTTTCGCCAGCTCGATCACGCTTGCCCGAGTGATGCCTTCAAGAATGTCCTGGTCAACTCCAGGGGTGATCAGCTGACCGTCACGCACCAGGAACAGATTCATCCCACTGGCTTCACTGATCTTGCCGCGGCTGTTCAGCAGGAGGGCTTCATCAAAGCCGCTCTGAACCGCTTCTGTTTTGGCTAAGGAACTCGTGATGTAAGCACCGGAGATCTTGCCGCGCAGAGGCAGGGAACGATCCTCCTGTCGGGTCCAGCTGCTGATTCGACAACTGACCCCCTCGGGTGAGAGGTAATCACCCAGGGGAAGCCCGTAGATCAGGAAGTCGGTCTCGATGTTGTGCAGCCTCGGGGCGATGCCCAGATCACTGGTGTAGACGAAAGGCCGCAGATAGATCGGCTGATCCGGCTTGTTGGCCTGCAAGATGGCCGTCAGGGCCTTGTGAATCGTTTCCTCACTCAGATCGGTGAGCAGCAAGCGTGCGCTTTGACTGAGTCGTCGTGCATGGCGATCGGCACGAAACAGCAGCATCGACTGGCTGTTATCTGGATCTGGAATCGCACGCATTCCACCAAAGGCGCCCGTGCCGTAATGCAGCGCGTGGGTGGCGATGGAGATCCTGGCCTCCTCAAAAGGGACGCACTGGCCCTGAAACCATGCGTAGGGCAGGAACTGATGCATCGCAGAGAAGGCCCGATGGCTGAATCTTCTCACCATCGGTCCCCTGCCTCGGGAGAATGCAGCCATGCACCGTCTTGCCAGCTGTCCGGGTCTTGATCCTCCGGAGGATGTCGTGCTGGTGGAGCAGCCCCCGGCCGAGGTGCTGTTCCTCACCAGTGCATCAACGGATCTCAGCTGTCTCGATCAGGTTCTTCTGCAGCGACCGGAGTGGCAGAACAGGATCCGGGCCCTTGCACTGGATTGCCTGTCCCATCCGGCTCAGCTGGACCATTACCTGGCCACCACAGCGAACGGAGCCCAGTTGGTGCTTGTTCGATTGCTGGGCAGTCGCGGGCACTGGAGTTATGGCCTTGAACAACTGCAGCGTTGGCAGTCCGAACGTGTGGATCGGCAGCTGGTGGTTCTGGCAGGCACCCCAGATCAGGAACGCGAACTGCATGGGATTGGATCGATCGACACCGCACTCGCGGATCGGTTGGCAGCGCTGCTGCGGGAGGGAGGTACGGCCAATCAACAGCAGCTGCTTTCAACGCTGCAAAGCCTCCTGCAGAACGAAACACCTGAACCGAAGACCATTCCGATCGAACCATTACCCGACCCACTCCCCTGGGACTGGCGTGATGACCCGGGTCCGACCGTTGGGGTGGTGCTTTATCGAGCACTGCTGCAGGCCGGTGACACAGCCCTGGCGGAGTCGCTGGCTGAAACCCTTCGCGAACGAGGACTGAGGCCGCGGCTGATCTGGGTCAGCAGCCTGCGGGACAGCTCGGTGCAGGCCGGGGTCCGTGACCTGCTGCGCAGTCAGAACACCCAGGTGGTGATCACGGCCACCGCCTTCGCCTCCGTGCGCAGCGATAACGCGGGTCTTGGCAGCCCCCTTTGGGAGGAGTTGAACTGCCCTGTGCTGCAGTTGCTGTCCAGCAGTGGAGCCCGTGAACGCTGGAGTGGGAGCAGTCGGGGACTGGACCCCCTGGATCTCTCATTGCAGGTGGTGATGCCGGAACTGGATGGCCGCATCACCACCCGACCCTGCGCCTTCCGTCAGCAGAGGCCCTCAGCTGGAACGCTCGCCACAGCCGTTGCCACACAGCAACCCGAACCGCACGGCATCACCTGGCTGGTGGAGCATGCCGCCCGCTGGATTGAGCTGCGAGAAACAACGGCTGCAGAACGAAAGATCGCCCTGGTGCTGGCCAACTACCCGGTGCGGGATGGTCGGGTGGCGAACGGCGTCGGGCTCGATACACCTGCCAGTGTCACCAACATCCTCGGCTGGCTGCATCAGGAGGGCTACGACCTCGGCACGGATCCGCTTCCGGCGGATGGTGATGCCTTCATCACACAGCTGCTGAGAGGCCGCACCAACGCACCGGAGGGACTGCACCGACCGCCTCTGGACCATCTTTCCCTGGCCGACTATCAGTCCTGGTGGCTCACAGTGCCGTGCGAAGCCCAACGATTGATCGAAGCGCGCTGGGGATCTCCCGATCAAGCACAAGACCTTGATGGAGATCTGGGCTTCGCCATCCATGGATTGCGCTTCGGTCATGTGGTCGTTCTGTTGCAACCGGACCGGGGTTACGACCCAGAGCAGATCGCTGATCTGCATTCACCCGATCTGCCTCCACCGCATCGCTACCTGGCCCAGTACCTGTGGCTGCGTCGTCAGCACCGAACCCAGGTGATGCTGCATGTGGGGAAACACGGCAGCGCCGAATGGCTTCCCGGCAAGGGGGTGGGATTGAGCCCCAATTGTGGGCCCGAACTCGCCCTCGGACCCATCCCCCATCTCTATCCCTTCATCGTCAACGATCCCGGCGAAGGGTCCCAGGCAAAACGACGCGGCCAGGCGGTGATTCTTGATCACCTCATGCCACCCATCGGCCGTGCAGGGCTGCATGGTCCCCTGCAACAACTCGAGGGATTGCTGGATGAACTGGTGGAGGCACGCCAGCTGGGAGCGGAACGAACGACAGTTCTCGAAACATCGGTGCTGAACTGCCTCACACAGCTGAACTGGCCGGGCCTGCCAAGCCGAGATGAACTGAACAGCGGCACGGAGCCGCTGGAGCAAATTCTGGATCAGGCGGAGACCTATCTCTGTGAACTGAAGGAGGCTCAGATCCGCACAGGCCTGCACTGTTTCGGCGCTGCTCCATCCCCAGAAAAGGGTTTGGAACTCTTACTGGCCCTGGCGAGAGCACCCCGGGGTGAATGGTCGGGGCTGACCCAGTCCATGGCCGCACGGGTAGGGCTTGCATTCGATCCCTGGTGTGATGAAGACGGTCTTGGGCTCAGCCAGAACGACCAGAGACAACTGGAAGACCTTGGAGCCAGCCGCTGTCGTCGTGTGGGAGACGGCACCGCCTGGCTCGAACAACAGGCCTTGCTGTTGTGCAGTCGGCTGATTGAGGGGAACAATCCTCAGGACCTCGCAGCACCATTCCAGAGCTGGTCGGCCTCGGAGCCTGAGTTGCTGCAGCTCACCGATGAACTGTGGCCTCGCCTGGATGGTTGTGGTGCTGCGGAACGCTCTGCCCTGCTGCGTGGTCTTTCAGGACAAAAGATCGCTGCTGGCCCCTCCGGAGCTCCGAGCCGCGGACGACCGGATGTCTTACCCACGGGTCGAAACTTCTATTCGGTGGATTTACGCGGGCTGCCGACGGAAGCCGCCTGGGATCTCGGCCGCCGCTCGGCCGAGCAGCTGCTGGATCTCCACCTGCAGGCCGAGGGCGAGCATCTGCGCCATCTGGCGTTGTCCGTTTGGGGAACAGCAACCATGCGAAACGGCGGCGAAGACATTGCCCAACTGATGGCACTGATCGGTGTCCGTCCTGTCTGGGACGGACCGAGCCGCCGCATGGTGGATCTGGAGGTGATCCCATCACGACTGCTGGGGCGTCCACGGGTTGATGTGGTGCTGCGGATCTCCGGACTGTTCCGCGATGCCTTCCCGCAGCTGGTGACTTGGGTGGACAAAGCCCAGCGCCTCGTGGCTGCTCTCGATGAAGACGAAACGGTCAATCCTCTGGCCGCCCTGACAAGGCAGCTGGGTCCCCAGGGTCGGATTTACGGCTCGGCACCGGGCGCCTACGGGGCAGGACTGCAGGCACTGATCGACAGCGGCGCCTGGGAGCAGCGCGCCGATCTCGCCGATGCATTTCTGAGTTGGAGCCAGTGGCGTTATGGAATCGGAGCGGAACCGGAACAGGATCGTTCCGGCCTGGAAGCAGCCCTGGGCCGGGTGCAAGTTGTCTTGCACAACCAGGACAACCGCGAGCATGACCTGCTCGATTCCGATGACTACTACCAGTTCCATGGCGGACTCAGCGCTGCGGTGGAACTGGTCTCAGGAGAGCGTCCCCAGCTCTGGTTCGGGGACCATTCGCGTCGCGAGCGCCCCAGGCTGCATCGCCTGGAAAAGGAACTCGACAAGGTGATGCGCAGTCGTCTGCTCAACCCGCGCTGGATCGAGGGAATGCAGCGCCACGGATACAAGGGCGCATTCGAAATGGGTGCCAGTCTTGATTACCTGTTTGCGTACGACGCGGCAACGGATCGCGTGCCCGATTGGTGTTACGGCGCTCTTTGCGATCAGTGGCTGGGAGAACAGTCCACCCTTGAGTTTCTGCGGACCAAGAATCCCTGGGTGTTGCGCGACATGGCTGAACGCCTTCTGGAGGCCAGCAACCGTGACCTATGGCAAGGAGCAACAGATGATCAGATCGAGAGGCTGAAACAACACGTCTCAGCCAGTGAATCACTGATCGAGCGCGGCGAGCTCACTTGTTGAGGTCGCGCACCATCTGACGGAATGGATCGATCGAACCAGGCTTATTCGATGCAGACGCTTGAGCCGTTGAGGCCTTGGGTTCCTCCTCCTTGAGAATCTCCTTGCGGGCAACCGGAGCAGCATTGGCCGATGCGGGTGTGTTCACACCCGTGATGGCGATGCCACGCAGCCGCTCGTTCATCTCAGCGGTGCTCACCTGTTCAGCGAAGGTTTTCTTCACCGGCTTCGGGACCCCGGCGGTCAGGTTGATGGAATCATCGACCTTGCGAGCATCACCAAGACCCTCGCTTCGCTTGTCGAGGCTTTCGGTTTCGGCCGCGACAGTCATGATCTGCTCTTTGGTGCCGGGACTATCGACCGTGCCTGGAAAGGTGCGGCGGATCGTCTTGGCCTCACGCATGTAATCCACATTCCCGAGGGATGAGGAGGAATCCGCATCGAGAAAATATTCGGAAGGCTTTTCCTTGGCGGGCTTGCGCGGCTTGATCGTGTTATCGGAATCCTGCGAGTCCTGGTTCAGCAGACGATCAAATAAGCCCATGCCGGCGGGGACTGAGATTGACTCAATTTAACGGCCACTGAGGTCAATTCCATGGCTGTCGGTGCCACACGTACGTAAAAGGCCAAGATTCTCCAACTGGCGATCAATCGACTGGCAGATCAGTGGGCTTGGCGCCCAAGTGGTCTGCATGTCGTAGTCGTACCAGGCTTCACCGCCATCGAAACCAAGGCGGGCCGCCTCTGCGATCAGGATGTCGTGGCCAAGTCGATACCGGGCGGGGTGAGCCAGCACGGCCAGTCCCCCTGCCTCATGAATCGCCGCGACAACCGATGCCGCCCTCAGCGGTTCCCCCACCACGGCATCACCACGGTTGTAGAGCCGCAGAGCCGGATGATCCAGCTCGAAACCAAGGGCCAGAACATGCACCAAGCAACCCTTCAACAGAGCACTGATTTCCATCCCGCTCCAGAGCGTCGGCACTGAGCTACCCGCAGAACGCTGATCATCGAGCCATGCCCGCATCGGGGCATGGGCATGGGAACTGTGGTGATCGGTCACCGCCAGCTGGCTCAGGCCGCGTCGGGTCGCCTGCTCGATCAGCTCAATCGGGTCGAGGCTGCCATCGCTGCAGAGGGTATGGCAGTGAAAGTTGAACGATTCCGGGCAGCTCCTGGAATCAACCCGTTCCAGAACAGCCCGGAGCGGATGGTCCATATCAGGCATCAGCCGCTTCAGATCTCAGTCTCCGCCAGCGGGCATAAAACTGGATCGAACCCGCCATGAAAACGACCAAGGCAACGATGAACCAGGTGGCCGCACTGGTCGGGAACTGGGTCTTGAAGACCACCAGCATCACGACAATCACCAGCAGCAACGTGGGCAATTCATTCAGCGCACGGAGTTGCTTGCCAGACCAGGCACAGGTGCCGGCATGCAACTGCCCCATCAGGCGATAACAGAAGAAGTGATAGACGAGAAGTGCCGCCACAAAGGCGAGCTTGGCGTGCATCCAGCCCTGTTGAAGCCAGCTGGGCTGAACCACCAGCAGGCCTGTTGCCATCGACACGGCCACGACCATCCCGGGGGTGGTGATGATGTTGGCGAGCCGCTTCTCCATCAACGTGTATTGATCACGGAAGGGCTGTTGCAGCTCCTCCGCCAGTTCGGCTGTCTCGACGTGATAAATGAAGAGACGAACCAGATAGAACAGACCGGCAAACCAGACCACCACTCCCACGATATGGAGGGTCTTGAACCAGAGGTAAGCCTCGGGTGGGAGCGTCATCAAGGCAAGCGGAGTGAGGCGGACATACGAAGGGTTCAGGCGAGACCGTCAAGGAAGTCGTTGGCTCGTCGCTGGTGCTCCAGAAGCGTGTCCGGAGCCATGCGATCAAGGTTGCGAGCCATCATCGCCAGTCGGTACTGACTGCGGAAAAAAGTGTCATGACGTTGAATGAAACTCCAGAACAGCCCATCCCAGATCTCACACCACGGACCTTTGCGGTAGTCCGACATCTTGCGCACATAGTTTGATCCGGAGAGATAAGGCTTGGTGGTGAAGATTCCTCCGTCAGCGAACTGACTCATGCCATAAACATTGGGCACCATCACCCAGTCATAGGCGTCGACAAACAGTTCCATGAACCAGGTGTAGATCCGGTTGGGATGAAACCCGCAGAGCAGCATCACGTTGCCGAGCAACATCAACCGTTCGATGTGATGGCAGTAACCGGTGTCGAGAGCGTGCCGGATGGCGTCATCGATCGGCGGCAGCCCGGTGGTGGCGGTGTAAAAGGCCTCGGGAATGGGACGGTCGGCGAAATTCCAGAAGTTGCCGGTGCGCATTGTCACGCCATGACGGCGGTACATCGCTGCCATGAATTCACGCCAGCCGATGATCTGGCGGATGAAGCCCTCCAACGAATTGAGGGGAATGTCTCCAAGTTCGGCCCTGGCGAGGGTCCGGTCCAGAACCTGCTGTGGCGTGAGCAAACCGATGTTGAGCATCGGCGTCAGCACGCCGTGCCACATCACCCTGTGCTGGCTACTGATGGCGTCTTCATAGGCACCGAACTGCTGAAATCGAACCTCCAGAAACTGATCCAGCCATCGTTCGGCATCCGCATGACTGACGGGATAAGCGAACAACGCATCACCCCCCAGACGGGGCAATGCCTCCTCCGCCAGTTGCTGTTGAGCAGACAGCACGAATGACGATGGAGAACAGAAAGGTTCGTCAGGGACGGAGATGCCCTTTGGCAGCTTCTTTCGATTTTCAGCGTCGTAGCTCCAACGACCTCCCAGCGGTCCGCCATCGGGTTCAAGCAGCACACCGAGTCGTTTGCGCTGCATTTCATAGAACTTCGCCATGAACGGCTTCTTGCCGTTGCCGAAGTGCTCCTCCAGAACGTTGGAGGGGGTTAAAAGCATCGGTGTCGGAAGGATCGTCAGACGGCAGTCATGCCGAGTGACAAAGGCCTTCAGTCGGCGCTCCAGGAGATCATCAACCGGATCGGCCAGATGAAAGGAGCGGTATCCGGCGCTCACCAGAAGCTGCAAATGAGCGCTTGTGTCTTCAGCCGCGTTGTGGCGTTGATGCAGAACAGTCCACCCCCGCTGCTTCAACTCAGCCGCATAGCTGTTCATCGAGGCGCGGTGCAGAACCAACCTCTGCTGATGAACTCGCAACGGCCAGCGGGGATCGGTGCCGAAAAAGAGCGGATCCTCGATCAGAGCAACCGGCCGACCTGGCTCCAGCGCCGGATGCTCAGCAAACAGCTGATGGGGATAGACAAGGCTGATCTCCACTCAAGTCACCTCGCCGGCAAGTCGGCAGGCCCGACGGCCCAGCGCCGTGGCATAACCACGATCGACCTGTCCGGCACGGGGGCTGAGAACCTTGGCGCGGCAATCCATGACAACTTTTTCACGATGGCCCTGCTGATCATTCAGGCGCATCACTAACTGCCAGTGATTCTTGGCACTGCGCGTGATGTCATCAGCGCAAACCGGCCCGGTGCACAGACCGGGGGATGCCAGTGCCGGCGAAGGCAACAGGCTGAGCCATGCGGCCATGCAGAACGACAGCAACAGACGGCGAATCATGCGATGCGTGCACGGGGCTCATCGGAGGACTCATCCTGGCGCTCATCATCATCGGGATGGAAAAAGTTGTGAATGTCCTTGGCCAGGGCCGGACCGACACCGGGTGCCTTGGCCAGAACCTCAACGGATGCCAGCTGAATGGCATCGATCGAGTGGAAATGGGCCAGAAGATCCTTGACGCGTTTCGGCCCCAGACCTGGAATATCGGACAAGCGTGAGCGTTTCATCCGCTGGCCCCGTTGTTGACGGTGGAAGGTCACCGCGAAGCGATGCGCTTCATCCCGGAGACGACGCAACAGGGCCACTCCGAGCTGATCTGGCTCACTTTCGAGGGGCTGGCTTTCACCAGGCAGGAAGACTTCCTCACGCTGCTTGGCCAGGGAGCAGACGTTGAGATCTTCATGCAGATCAAGCTCACGAAGTGCCTCCATCACTGCGGACAACTGGCCTTTGCCGCCATCAATCATCACCACATCCGGCCAGTCGTTGAGACCATCGGTCTGAAGGGCACTGCCTCCCCTGTGCCGCAACGCGCCCAGATCGACGCCTTCGGCTTTGGCGCGGGCCCAGCGACGAAAACGGCGGCGCATGATCTCAGCCATCGCCATGAAATCGTCGCTGTGACCGGCGCGGATGCTGCTGCTGCGGATCTTGTACTTGCGGTAGTGCTGCTTGGCGGGCAACCCATCAATAAAAACCACCTGAGAGGCGACCGCATCGCTGCCCTGGATATGACTGATGTCATACCCCTCGATTCGACGGGGCGGAGTGGGCAACTCCAGCAGCTGCGCCAGATCCTCCGTCGCCAGGGCCTGCTGTTCCTGACCCTGCTTGGCCCTCAGCAGTTCGAACTCGGCGTTTCTCTGGAGCAGTTCGATCAGATCGGCCTTTTGCCGCTGTTTCGGGCAGTGAATCTGAACCCGGCGCTCCCGCTGTTCAGTGAGCCATTCCTCCAGCAGCACTTGCTGGGGAAGCTGATGCTGCACCAATAATTCCGGCGGAATCTCAACTGCATCCACCTGGCTGTAGTGCTCTTCAATCACCCTCTGGAGGATCAGGCCTGGATCAAGGCCGTCCGCATCGGCCATGTAACCAAGCCGACCCACCAACTTCCCGGCGCGCATCTGGAACAGCTGCACCGCTGCCAACTTGTCATCAAAGGCCAGGGCAACCACATCCCGGCTCACTGAGGAATCAGGAAGACTCATCTTCTGATCAGCCGTCAACTGATCAAGGCCCTGAAGCTGGTCGCGCACACGAGCTGCGGATTCAAAGTCGAGACGCTCGGCGTAACGCTCCATCTGATCCGCCAGCAGGTGTTGCAGTTCATCGCTGCGCCCCTGGAACACCATGGCCACCTTGCGCAGGGTGCGGTGATAGTCCTCGGAACTGACCTTCTCCTGACACACCCCCGGGCAACGACCGATGCTGTAGTTCAGGCAGGTCCGGTCCTGATGCAGCGGCCGCGGACGTTGCCGCAGGGGGAACACCCGTTTGACCAGAAACAAGGTGCGCCGAAGCAGACCCACGTCAACGTAAGGACCGTAAAAACGATCCAATGGGCTGCGGAAACGCCGACGACGGGTGATGAAGATTCGCGGGTAGGCCTCACTCCAGGTGATGCAGAGATAGGGATATTTCTTGTCGTCCTTCAGCAACACGTTGAAGTGCGGCTGATGGTTTTTGATCAGGTTGGATTCCAGCGCAAGAGCCTCGGCCTCGCTGTCGGTGACGATGAATTCGATCTCGCACACCTGGCGCGTCATCAGTCGGATGCGCGGCGACAGATCGTGACGACTGCGGAAGTAACTGCGCACCCGGCTGCGCAGTGTCTTGGATTTGCCGACGTAGAGGATTCGATCCTCTCCATCACGCATCAGATAACAACCGGGTTCGGGAGGAATGTCCTTCAGCCGACGCTCCAGCCGTTCGGGCTGAGTGAGCAGCGGTGCGGTCGGGACAGGATCCTCCAAGATCCGATCAGCCTCCGTAGTTCCAGCCTGTGCTGGCCATGGTCAGAGCCTCTCCATCCTCCAGGAGTCGGGCCGTTTTCACCTCACCAACAAACACGGTGTGATCACCGTGCTTGATCTGGCCGACAAGCTCACACTCGACCCCCCCGACGACGTTATCGAGCAATGGCAATCCCAGAGGACCTTCGCTGAAGGGAGCCGCGTCGAAGCGACCGCCCAGGCCCTTCTGCGGTTTGAAAAACACAGCAGCGAGATCCTTCTGATCAGCCTTCAGCATGTTCAGAGAGAAGCGTCCTGTGCGCTCGATGATCCCGTGGCTGGTGCTGTCCGCCCGCACACCCATCACAACCAGAGGTGGCTCGAATGAGCCCTGTGTCACCCAGCTTGCGGTGAAACCGTTCACTTCATCGCCGTCCCGCACACCGCAAACGAAGAGACCATGGGGAATTTTGCGGAGGAGAACCTTCTTGGCGTCAGCGTCGAGACTCATGGGTGGAACCAATGTCACTGAAATCTAGGGATTCAACCCCTGCATAGGATCCGCCCAGTACCGGCGGGATCGGATGAGAGCGCTTTACCCGGGCAGTTTCGATCCGCTCACGAACGGTCACATGGATCTGATCGAGCGGGCCGCCAGCCTGTTCGGGGGGGTGATCGTTGCCGTTTTATCCAACCCCAACAAAAAACCTGTCTTCAGCGTTGAACAACGCATTGCTCAGATTCAGGCCTCCACGTCACATCTGGATGGGATTGAGGTGATCAGCTTCGATGGCCTCACGGTGAACTGTGCGGAAACCCACCGGGCCGATCTGATCCTGAGGGGCCTGCGGGCGATGAGTGATTTCGAATATGAGCTCCAGATCGCCCACACCAACCGCTCGCTTGATGAAACCCTCGAAACGGTTTTTCTCGCCACTTCGGCCCGTCACAGTTTCCTGAGCAGCTCCGTGGTCAAAGAGGTGGCCCGCTTCGGTGGAACGATCGACCACATGGTGCCCGAAGTGGTAGCCAAGGACCTAATAACGCTCTTTAATTCGGCTTTCCCGCCTCGTTGATATGAGCGATATTCGCTTCGCCGTTCTCGATCAGCTGGATCAGCTGGAGGATGTCTTTCTCGAGGGAAGCCGCGTCCCCTTCAGCGGCGGGCGTCTAGTCAATGAGAACGATGCCGTCGAACTCCTTGATGCCATTCGGGAAGGTCTCCCGGGGGAGGTTGAACGTGCAGCGCAACTGCTGGAGCGACGCGACTCGTTTATCAACACTGCAAAGCAACAGGCCGAAGAACTGGTGCAACAGGGCAAGCGCCAGCACGACCAACTGGTGAGCAGCGCAACGGTCCGTCAGGAGGCCGAACGCCAGGTGAATGACATGCGGGAACAGACCCGGCAACAGTGCGAAACCCTCCTCAAAACCACACGGCAGCAGGGGGCAGCACTGGAACAGGAGATGCAGGCCAAATTGGCGCAACAGGAGCAGCAGTTCACTGCCCGCCGGCAGCAGTTGGAGCAGGAAGCACAACAGCGGCGTCAGCAACTGGAACAGGAGGCCATGGAGTTCAAACGCCAGCAGGCAGAGCTGCATGAGGCCAATCGCCGTCAGGCTCTTCAAGACCTCGAAACAATCCGCAGCGAGGGCCAGCGGCTGCAGAAAGAAAGCCGGGACGAAGCCGAACGGATTCACAACGACGCACTTCAGTTCCGCCAGCAGACCCAGCAGCAGTGCGAATCACTGATTCAGCGCAGTCGCCAGGAAGCCGCCAACGTCCAGGACGGAGCGAATCGTTATGCCGAACAGACCCTGGGCGAGCTGGAGGGTCGGTTGAAGGAAATGGCCCAGGTGGTGATCGCAGGCCGGCAGGAGTTGGTGAAGATCCAGTCGATCCGTACCGACACAACCAAGCCGGCTGATTCCCAGGGCAAAACCGTGTCGATTAGCCGAGCCCGTCGGGCTGCCTCAAGGCTGCGCTCCATGAAGGGCACCGGCTGAGGCGTTGTGTCTCCTGAAGAATCCTGCCCATCACCGGTTTTGGATCCAGGGCGCCATTGGCGATCATGCTGACGTAACGGGGGCCGTTGCTCGTTTCGAGAATTCCAGAAACGGCCCGAACACCTCGGAGAGTGCCGGTCTTCCCCCAGAACCGGCCCTGCAGGCTGGTTCCCCTCCAGTAGCGACGAAGGGTGCCACGGCGGCCTGCAATCGCCATGGATGCCTGGTAATAAGCGCCCAGAGGATGCTGGGCCATCCGCCAAAGCAGAGTGGCCAAGGTTCGACTCGTCACCCGATTGGCGCGGGAAAGACCACTGCCATCCCGAATGCGTAATCCCCGCATGGGCATTCCCTGGGCCTGCAACCACTGGGTGTTTGCCAGGAGTGCTCGATTGAGATCCCAGCTGTCAGCCCCTTCCCGCAGAAGCACTTCGGCAGTGAAGTTGTGACTCTCGGTGTTGGCGAGGCTGAGCAATGCATGCATCGGAGCGGACTCCTCGGTATGCAACAGCTGCGGTGGACGGCTGAAACGATTTCGGCGCTGGTCTCCCGCTCTGTCTTCGCTGTTCACCATCACCATCTCGAACTGTCCCCCCCGCTGCTGTGCTGTTGCCTGCATCACTCTCCGCAGACGCCGGGCAGGATCCATCACCGCCATGTGAAGGGCATTGCTGGTGAGAGCCAGTCGTGTGATCGGTGCGCCGTAGGCATAACTGCGATCGTCGACAGGCCAGTCGCTGGGCCACCAGCGTTGGCGTGGAACATCCCGAAGCATCAGCCGCACCGGTTCACCTGTTGTGACCCTGGAGCGGCTGCCACCCTGTCCGAGCGCCACCATCGCCAGGCGCTGAAGCTCCTCGATGCTCAGATCGGGATCTCCCTCCCCGATGATTTCGAAACTCCCGTCGCCATGGCGGAGCAACTGGGTTCGCAGCCGCTGATCTGGGCCTAACCGATCCAGGGCAAAGGCAGTGCTAATCAGCTTTTGATTGGACGCTGGAATGCGGGGAAGCCAACCGTTGAGATCGGCCAACAACTGACCGCGATCATCCAGAACACTGATACTCCAGGGCGCCGTGGAGCCGCCGACAGCCGCGCGAATGGTGCTCTGCAGTTGCGGACAAAGCGGACGCTGCAAACGACCTGGGAGTCCCTGACGTTGGACAGGGGGAGGAGGCTGCAACAACGCATCCGCAGCCAGAGCAGCCGGACCGCTGACAGAGGTGATCAAGGCGATGGCTGTCGCGAAACGCCTCATGGCAGTTCCAAACCGCTCACAACGCCCGTGACGCGGTAAAGCAGACCCTCTAACTCGACCGGCGTGCCGATCTTGAGTTTCGTGCCAGCCACCACAACACCGGATGATCTGGTTTCTGCTTCAGCCTGAAGCTGGAAACGGGCATGAATCGGGCGTCCAGCAGTCGGGTCTGAAGCCTCAACAATCGTGCCGTCCGGAAGTAGATCAAGAAGAGGTCGGGTTATGTCATCCACAGCCAGCAGCTGCACCCGACCCGCCGGCTGGTTCCGAATCACGATGCTCACAGTTCCTTCCTCGCGGACCGCAGCAAAAAACGTTTCGGGCTGATCGAGGTAGAGATGCCGGACATCGACCGATAGCTCAACCGATTCCATCGAACCAGTGGCACGAGCCAGACCATTGGCCAATTTCGGAGACCAGACGGCACCAGCCAGTGCCATCAGGGATGCCAGGGCAGCGAGACCATCCAACAGCGTGAACTGACGCAAAGAAAATCGGCGCGTCATCCAACCGAATCAGCAGACCAAACCTTAAGGAGGGGTTGAAGAGGCTTCAACCGCCGAATCATTTGCTCAGTCCATCAAGAAAACGATCAACGTTTCCGAGTTGTTGTTTGAGGCCATCTGGATCCTCTCCGGCCAGAAGTGCGCTCAAGCTTTCCGGATCAGGACGGTCGGCACTGGTGCTCAACCAGCGGTAGCCATCTGGATCCTGACGGAAAAGAGCCCACTCGTCCGGGAAGACCCGCATGAGAGCACCACCCTCCAACGGTTGAAGCCAATAGGCCTGCTGCCAGGAGGAGACGAAACCACGACGCCGTTGCCGCGCCACGCTGCCGATGCCCACAGCGGCATCTTCCAGACGACCATTCAGCATCACAATCACACCACGGTGTGCTTCGCAGAGCGCCATGAACGCGTCATAGTCCGATGGCTGAGGACCCACAGCGAGCAGAAGTGCGTCGGGATCTGCTTGGGAGGACCACTGGTTGAAATCAGCGATGGACGCGGCCAGGTCCGGAGCCTCTCGTCGTGCCAGGGCAGCGGCACCGGCATCGGGCCAAAGAAGCCTGAAGTTGGAGTTAACGGCGCTGAGTGCTTCCGCCAGACGCAGGGCCACGGGCAAGAGCCGAAGATTCTCGAAGCGCAGGGTTGCTCCCCACCTACTTCCATCCGGTGATGCGACAGCGGCCTTGACGGCTTTGAGCAGATCGGCCTCCGCCTTCAACAGATCGGGGGGGAGTACATACGCCGGAACATCAGTTGCGGTGTCGGCGGCGTCGGACACGGAGTCTTGGTCAGGACTGTTGAACCAGCTTCTCAGGCGCTGGCCCTGATCGCGAGCTGCAGTCGCTCCGGCACCTGATCGAGAACCGCCAGATCAATCCATGGGCCAAGGCTGAAACGAAGCAACGACTGCCGCAGGGCCGTTTCAACTCCCATCGCGCTCAGAACAGCACTGTCCTGAACCGTTCCCGAACGGCAGGCGCTGCCGCTGCTGCAGGCCACATTGCGTCGCGCCAGCTCACGGACAAGTCTGCGACCGGAAAGAGGACT
>CAJWLE010000011.1:0-19157 GCA_913042965.1 uncultured Synechococcus sp. | reverse complement strand
GGCATCAGCCCGCGAAATTGATGCTCTGGGGATCCGGAGTGCAACCGAACTGGCGATGCTGCGCGCCCTGCAAAAGCTGCCCCAAGTGCCTGAACACGTCTTAGTGGATGGCAACCTGCCGTTGCGTCTCTGGTCCGGTTCGCAGCAGACGGTGGTGGGTGGTGATTCCCTGTCCCCAGCGATTGCAGCGGCCAGTGTTCTTGCCAAGGAACGTCGGGATGGGCTCATTCGCCGACTGGCTCTGAAGTTTCCTGGCTACGGCCTGGAGCGGCATGTGGGTTATGGCACCCAGCAGCATCGTGCTGCTCTGTTGGCGTCAGGTCCGACGGTTTTGCACCGTCGCACATTCCTCCGACGCCTGTTGGGATAACTGGGTTGGGTTTGCGGTTCTGACCCAGGCCCGGAAGTCCGTCATCAGCTGCTGTCCGACGCGGGTTTTGATCCCCAGGAGGATCCCACCCAGAAGCGATTCGCCGGTTTTCTCCAATGCCTTGCGGGGAATCAACTTGAGCAGCGGGGGTTGACTGACCTGAACGTCCAGCCGCGCATCACCACTCAGGCCATGGGCATCGCAGATGAGGGTGGCATCCAGGGTGAGACTGAAATCCTGAACGACTCCGAGTCCTTCGAGTTCACAGTCGAGTGCTCGCATGTGTAACGAGCCCTTGTCGGTGTGGACCTGAAGAGAGACCACAGGTTTCACCTGCAGTTGAAACACCTGAAGGCTGGTCACGGTGTAGCGGTAGGTGCCGGGCCCCAGTTTTGTTAGCTGGCGGGCATCCAGTAGCGCCTCGACCACCCGTTCCTCCTGCTGGAGATAGGCGGCCAAATGTTGATGGTTGCGATCAACGGGGAGATCGAGGCGCTGACCGGCACTGAAGGCCAGAGGCATGACCATCTCCCGACACGGCATGATCCTATCCAGTGCCCTAATTGCATTTGATGCCCACCCGCATCGCCCATCTCGGCCCAGCAGGGACTTATGGCGAGCAGGCGACCCTTGTTTTGGTGGAGCAGGAGGCCTGGACTGAGGTGGAGTTGGTTCCCTGTGTGGGCCTTCGTGCTGTGGTGGAGCGATTGGCTGAAGGCGATTGCTCCGCAGCTGTGGTTCCGGTGGAAAACTCTGTTGAAGGAGGCGTAACGGCAACTCTGGATGCCCTTTGGGCGCATCCGGATCTCTGCATTCGCCGCGCCTTGGTGCTCCCGATTCGCCATGCACTGCTTGGCAGTGCCGGAGCTCTGAAAGAGGTCACAGAGGTGTTGTCCCACCCCCAGGCTTTGGCGCAGTGTGCCGGTTGGCTGGCGAAGCATCTGCCTCAGGCGCTTCAGCTGCCGACGTCGTCCACGGCCGAGGCGGCACGCATGGTGGTGGGGAGTCGCTTCCGGGCTGCGATCGCATCACGCCAGGCGATGCAGGAGCACGGTCTAGAGGAACTGGCTTACCCGGTGAATGATGTCTCCGGTAACTGCACCCGTTTTCTGTTGTTGCAGCGCGGAGAGCGCCTTCAGCATGGGGATATCGCGAGTCTCGCCTTCTCACTGCATCGCAATGCTCCCGGTGCCTTGCAGGAGGCTTTGGCTTGCATCGCTGAGCAGGGGCTCAACATGAGTCGGATTGAATCGCGGCCCTCCAAGCGGGAGTTGGGTGAGTATCTGTTTTTCGTGGATGTGGAACTTCCATCCGATCAACCCCAGGCTCTTGAGCTGCTCGTGCTGGCGTTGACACCTCTCTGCGAGCATCTGGCCAATTTCGGGGCTTATCCCAGTGGCGAAACCTTCAGCGGCTGAAGCGGAATACACCGAACTGCATTAAGCCTGTGGCGAAGGCCCAATGCATCAACAGCAGGGTTGGTGTTTCCCTGAGACCCTGGAGAACCGCTTTGGGGCCAAGCCCAAGAACAGCCCTGGGGCGCCTGATGCCTTCCACGATCGAATCGATCCACGAGGGGAGCGTTGCCACACTCCAGTCCCCCGTGCTGATGCTGCCTCTGCAATGGGGGCTGGCTTGGAGGTTCGCCGCAAAACCACGGATGCTGGCGAATTCCGGGTGAGCCCACTGATGCAGGAGCTGCCGCATCACCCAGCGCTCCCGCCCGTCCATCGCACCATCCACAGGATCTCGACGGTTCCAGTCCGCTACCGCCAGGCAGCCCCCTGGGCGCAGCACGCGCAGCAATTCATCGGCAAAGCGCTGTTTGTCGGGCATGTGAGGCCCCGCTTCGACGGTCCACACCGCATCGAACTGTTGATCGCTCAGCTGAAGATCCAGGGCATCCATCACCGCGAAGTGACAGTTGAGGCCGTCGGGTGTGAGTTCAGTAGCCCGGCGAATCTGGGCGGGGCTGATGCTGACACCCAGCACATCGAAGCCGTAGTCGCGAGCCAAGATGCGAGCGCTGCCACCGATGCCGCATCCCACATCCAGCACACGGCTTCCTGCAGGCAGTTGGTCCAGTCCGCTCCAGCGCACCAGTTCGTGGACGAAGGCCTCTTTGGCCTGACGGAAGTCGGTTGGTTGCGTCGGCTCCCCGTAATGACCGAGGTGCACGTGCTCACCCCAAAGCCGTTCCAAAAGGCGATCATCCGTCCAGGCGTCATAGGCCGCAGCCACCGTTTCGGCCGACTCATAACGGCGTTCCTTCCTGGCCCAGATGAGCAGTGCTGTCGCGGCAGCTGCCCCTGAGATCAATAACAAACCGGCCAGCATCAGACGTCCTGCTCCTTGAGATCCATCAGCACGGTGCGAGCCGCCAGCTGACGACGCGTGTGATCCAGCATCTCGAACTGGCGCTCCAGTCGTTGGCGGGTGTCAGTCAATTCGAGCAGTTCCTGTTGTTCGGCCGCGGCGCGGTTGTCCAGGTGTGCACCGATCCAGAAGGACAGTTCGCGAGGGAGATCGGGAATGTCGTCCGGAACGTCCAGTTCACGATTTTGCAATTTGGCAGTCAGCGCAAAGACGTCCTTCAAGGCCGACCCCACTCTGTCGCTGAGGCCATGCAGATCGCTGAGATCCTCAATGGTGTCGTCTTCCATCCAGCTCACCATTGCACTGCGGAACGGCGTTTCCCGGGTGATGTTGAGCACACGGAAACGCTGCTGTCCAAGGCTGACGATGTAGCTGCGTCCATCTTCGGTGGTCTGGTGCTGCAACACCTCGGCACAACAACCGATGTCGGCCATTTGACCGTTCTCTGGATTGATGCGCACAATTCCAAAGCGCTTGTCGGTCTCCAGAACCGACTGGAGCAACATCCGGTAGCGGGATTCAAAAATGTGCAGGGGCAGCAGTTGCTGCGGGAAAAGCACGACGTCCGGCAGGGGGAACAGGGGAAGTTCCCTGACGGAGAAATCGGACACGGACGCCGTGCAGAGTGTGACTTGATCCTAGGAAGCGAGCCTCCGGAGCGAAGGGATCAGAGCTTGACTTCGATGTCCACACCACTGGGGAGATCGAGCTTCATCAGTGCGTCGATCGTCTTTGCGGAAGGGCTGTATATGTCGATGATCCGACGGTGAGTACGGGTCTCGAAGTGTTCCCGGGAGTCTTTGTCCACGTGGGGGGAACGCAGTACGCAATAAATTTTGCGCTTGGTGGGGAGAGGAATGGGCCCGATCGCTGTAGCAGCGGTCTGATCGGCAGTATCAATGATCTTGTCGCAGGAAAGATCCAGCATGCGGCGGTCAAACGCCTTCAGGCGGATGCGGATCTTCTGCTGAGCGATGGCAGTGGACATAAGAAATCGGGGTACAGGATGCGCAAGGGCGTCCTGGATTCAGTTGTCGAGGTTCAAATCAAATGTAGGGGATGGGAGGCCCAGGCCTCACCCATCCCCACGATCGTGCAGTCAGCTCAGCGTGATCACTCGATGATCTTGGAGACCACACCTGCACCGATGGTGCGGCCGCCTTCGCGGATGGCGAAACGCATCCCTTGCTCCATGGCGACGGGGCAGATCAATTCACCCGTCATCTGAATGTTGTCGCCGGGCATCACCATTTCCACGTTGCTGCCATCTTCCGCTGTGAATGCGGTGATCTGGCCGGTCACGTCGGTGGTACGGATGTAGAACTGCGGGCGATAGCCAGCGAAGAAGGGAGTGTGGCGACCGCCTTCTTCCTTCTTCAGCACATACACCTGACCCTCAAACTTGGTGTGAGGGGTGATCGAACCAGGCTTCACGAGCACCATGCCGCGCTCGATGTCTTCCTTCTGGATGCCGCGAAGCAGCAGACCCACGTTGTCGCCAGCCATACCCTCGTCGAGCAGCTTGCGGAACATCTCCACACCGGTGACGGTGGTCTTGCGGGGATCTCTGATACCCACGATTTCAACTTCTTCGCCAACCTTGACGATGCCGCGTTCGATACGACCGGTCGCCACCGTTCCGCGACCAGTGATGGAGAAGACGTCTTCCACAGCCATCAGGAAGGGCTTGTCGATCTCGCGCTCAGGCTCAGGGATGTTGGAGTCAACAGCCGCCATCAACTCTTCGATTTTGGCTTCCCACTCAGCCTCGCCTTCGATGGCCTTCAGGCCGGAGACCTGAACCACGGGGATGTCATCGCCGGGGAAGTCGTAGCTGGAGAGCAGCTCGCGAATCTCCATTTCCACCAGTTCGATGATCTCTTCGTCATCGACCATGTCGCACTTGTTCAGTGCAACAACCAGAGCGGGAACACCCACCTGCTTGGCCAGCAGGATGTGCTCCTTGGTCTGAGCCATGGGGCCATCGGTGGCGGCACACACCAGGATTGCGCCGTCCATCTGGGCGGCACCGGTGATCATGTTCTTCACGTAGTCCGCGTGGCCAGGGCAGTCCACGTGGGCGTAGTGACGAGATTCGGTTTCGTACTCAACGTGGGCGGTATTGATCGTGATGCCGCGCTCACGCTCCTCAGGAGCGCCGTCGATGTCGGCGTAGTTCTGAACCTCAGCCTGTCCTTTCTTCGCGAGCACGTTGGTGATCGCAGCGGTGAGGGTGGTTTTGCCGTGGTCAACGTGGCCAATGGTGCCGATGTTGACGTGGGGCTTGTTCCTTTCGAACTTCTCGCGTGCCATGGGTTGTTAAAGAATCGAGGGTTGGATTGGGAGGAGTGTAGAGATCAGGAATTGCCCTGATTCTTGGAGATGATGGCCTCGGCCACATTGCGAGGAACTTCGGCGTAGTTGTCGAATTCCATCGAGAAGATGCCCCGACCCTGGGTCATGGAACGGAGCTCGGTGGCGTATCCGAACATCTCGGCCAGAGGAACCTTGGCCGAAATCTTGGACGTACCGTCGTCAACCGACTGGCCCTCAACCTGTCCTCGACGGGAAGACAGGTCGCCGATGATCGAGCCGAGGAAATCCTCGGGGACCTCGACCTCGACCTTCATCATCGGCTCAAGCAGTACGGGGTTGCACTTCTTGACGCCGTCTTTGAAGGCCATGGATCCGGCGATCTTGAAGGCCATCTCCGATGAGTCGACGTCGTGATACGAGCCGTGCACCATCGTGCATTTCACATCAATCAGAGGATATCCGGCGATCACACCGGATTCGCAGGTCTCTTTCATGCCCTGTTCCGCGGGCTTGATGTATTCCTTCGGAACAATACCGCCCACGATTTTGTTGACGAATACGAAGCCGGAGCCAGGTTCACCAGGCTCCATTTCGATCACAACGTGGCCGTACTGACCCTTACCACCGGTCTGGCGAGAGAACTTGCCTTCGCCACCGGCGGAACCGCGGATGGTTTCGCGATAAGAGACCTGAGGCGCGCCAATGTTGGCTTCCACCTTGAACTCACGCAGCATGCGGTCCACCAGGATTTCCAGGTGAAGTTCGCCCATGCCAGCGATCACAGTCTGGCCGGTTTCGGCATCCGTGTTGACACGGAACGTGGGGTCTTCCTCGGCCAAAGAAACAAGAGCTTTGGAGAGTTTCTCCATGTCGCCCTTGGTCTTGGGCTCCACGGCGACGGAGATCACCGGTTCGGGAATGAACAGGGTCTCGAGAACAATTGGATCGTCCTGCGTGCAGAGGGTGTCGCCGGTGGTGGTGTTTTTTAGGCCAAGCACAGCACCGAGGTCGCCGGCTCGCAGAGCATCCACTTCTTCACGGTCATCGGCCTTGAGCACCACAAGACGGGAGATGCGCTCCTTCTCGTCTTTCGTGGAGTTGAGGACGTAGCTGCCCTTCTCGAGAACTCCGGAGTACATCCGAACGAAGGTGAGTTTTCCATAGGGGTCAGCCATGACCTTGAACGCCAGGGCACTAAAGGGTGCGCTGTCGTCGGAGGGGCGAACCGCTTCCGAACCATCGGGGAGGATTCCCTGGATGGGTGGAACGTCGATTGGAGCAGGCAGGTAGTCGATGACGGCATCGAGCACCAGCTGCACACCTTTGTTTTTGAAAGCCGAGCCACAGAGCACCGGAACCAGTCCGTGCTTGAGCACACCTTCTCTGATTCCCTTCTTCAGCTCTTCAATGCTCAGCTCACCTGATTCGAGGAATTTCTCAATCAGGGCTTCATCGGTTTCAGCGACGGTCTCCATCAAGGTTGAACGCCACTCGGCCACCTCGTCGGCCATGTCTGCTGGCACAGCCGCCTCCTCGATATCAGTGCCGAGGTCGTTTTTATAGATGTACGCCTTATTGGAAACCAGATCGATGATGCCGCTGAGTTCGCCTTCCGCACCGATTGGCAACTGGATAGGAATGGCATTCGCTTTCAGGCGATCCTTGATCTGGCCATGCACTTTGAGGAAGTCGGCTCCCGTGCGGTCCATCTTGTTGACGAACACCATTCGCGGAACGGAATAGCGATCGGCCTGGCGCCAGACGGTTTCAGACTGGGGCTGCACGCCACCAACAGCGCAGAACACCGCGATCACACCATCGAGAACACGCATGGAGCGCTCAACTTCGATGGTGAAGTCGACGTGGCCCGGAGTATCAATGATGTTGATCCGGTGGTCCTGCCATGCCGTGGAGATGGCAGCAGCGGTGATGGTGATCCCCCGCTCACGCTCCTGGGCCATCCAGTCGGTCACGGCGGCGCCGTCATGCACCTCACCGATCTTGTGAACAACACCCGAATAAAAGAGGATGCGCTCGGTGGTGGTGGTTTTGCCAGCATCAATGTGTGCGGCAATACCGATATTTCTGACGCGTTCCAGGGGGAAGTCGCGAGCCACAGGAATTCTCCGGGGTTGAGGCGTTAAAAGGCGGGTGAGACTCTACAAGCCAGCTGTGAACATCGATGGTGTCCGGGCTGGCCTGCCGGACATCAATAGCGGTAATGGGCGAAAGCCTTGTTGGCTTCAGCCATCTTGTGGGTTTCTTCGCGCTTGCGAACAGCGCTGCCAGCCTCATTGGCGGCGTCCATCAGCTCACCGGCGAGTTTCTGAGCCATGCTGCGGCCGTTACGGGCGCGGGAGAAGCTCACGAGCCAGCGCAGGGCCATGGCGGTTCCACGCTCCTGGCGCACTTCCATCGGCACCTGGTAGGTGGCACCACCCACACGACGTGCGCGAACTTCAACCAAAGGTGTGGCGTTTTTCACCGCTGTTTCAAACAGCTCTAGGGGGTCACCACCGGTGCGCTCGTTGATCAGTCCGAAGGCGTCGGACAGGATGCGCTGAGCCGTTGATTTCTTGCCGTGCTGCATCAGCCGAGCCACCATCATCGTGGCCAGACGGCTGTTGAACTGCGGATCAGGAAGAATCGGGCGCTTTTCAGCGGCATTACGGCGGGACATCGGAGCTCAGTTCGTTGGTAAGGGAGAGGGTGTTGAACGTTGTTCAGGAAGGAATCACTCCTTCGGAGCCTTAGCGCCGTATTTGGACCGGGATTGACGCCGATCCTTCACGCCGGCGGTGTCCAGCGTTCCGCGGATGATGTGATATCGAACTCCGGGAAGATCCTTGACACGACCGCCTCGGAGCAACACCACTGAGTGCTCCTGCAGGTTGTGCCCGATGCCACCGATGTAGGCAGTCACCTCAAAACCGGAGGTGAGACGCACACGAGCCACCTTGCGCAGCGCCGAATTGGGCTTTTTCGGTGTGGAGGTGTAGACGCGGGTGCAGACACCGCGGCGCTCGGGACAAGCTTTCAGGGCCGGGGATTTCGTTTTGGCCTTGAGGCGTGAACGCTCAGTGCGGATCAGCTGTTGGATGGTTGGCATCGAGGGTCGGTGAGCGGTCGGACGCTCCGACCAGATTCGACAATTCGCCACGATACCGGTTGATGGTCCTGCTCAGGAACGACTGAATGAACTTCCGCAGGTGCAGGGAGTCACACCATCGCTGCTGCGGATCAGAAAACCACCGCCGCTGAGATCGCCTCGGTAGTCGAGACAGAGGCCCTCGAGCTGCTTCAGTTGGTTGGATTGGGCATGCAACGTCATCCCATCGGCACGGGCGATGGGTACCCCGGCCAGATGGCCGGCGCGAATGCGAATCGAATGATCAGCGCATTCGCCCGGCAGAAGTTCCAGGTGCATTTCCCCCGGTGTGCCGGCCGCGGCAGCCTGACGTCCCAATTCGGCGGCGGCGGCGGTGGTGAGGCGCAGGTTGGCGGCCATGTACGTCCATGGTGTCGCGCATCATCGTGACAGGCCTTTAGAGCGGAACGAGCCCAATCCCGTTGTGAATCCGCGGCGTGCCACCGCGACCAGTCATCACGGTGCGACCACCAGCGACAACAGTTGTTGAGCTGCCTCCATCCAGATTCAGAGCGTCCCTCAAGCCCAGTTGCTTGGCTGCCAGAGCGGTTTCGAGCAATGTTGGGCCAGCCCCACTTTCACTTCCACCGATGCCACGCAAGGTCAGCAGCCAGGTTCCGCCTCGGCCTTGACCGACAACTGTGCGTGGAGCGGCCAGGGCCAGAAAGTCTGGGCTGAAACCCTCGGCACGGCCGTTCAGCACGATTCGGCCGTTCTTCAACAACAGCGGCCCGCCCCCCAGCACGTTTTGCGGTTGATCCAATCCTGATCGACTTCCGCTGCTGATTCGCACCCGATCGCCTGGTTTGGCAGGCAGGGTTGCGCCGCCGCGCGCCACCAACAGATCGGCTTTGTCAGGAAGCACGACACCCCGCTTGAGGAGATCATTGTTCAAGAGATTTTTTACGACGCCATCACGGATCAGCAGGGCCTCTTCCTGGCCGCTGAGTGGGCGATAGACCGGCCCCCAGTCGCGGGTGTATCGACTGAGTCCACGCTGGACGTATCCGCTGTTGAGCTGATCGATCCTGTGGCGTCCCCCGCTGTTGCTCCAGAGGGTTTGCTGCAACCTCAAACGACCGAAGTGCAACTTGCGGGAGTTGCTCCAGGCGATCACGCCACGGTTGAGGATCGGGCCGGACAGCCAACGGTTGTTGAGGCGAAGCGCGCCAAGCGGCACTTGGACGATGCGATTAAAAAAGCCGCCATTCACTGCCACCACCGCTCCTGCTGGCTGGGCTAGTTGGGGCAGGAATTGCAGCCCCGTCTGACTCTTGGCCATGGTGAGTGGCCTCAGCCCCAGGCCGATCGCCGGGAGGTCGCCACCTGCGCGCACCAGCTCAAGCGGCTTGACCCCCACCTTGAGCCTGCGGCGCTCGAGCACAAGACCGCGACGCAGCCAGGCAGCAATGGCGGGACTGTGGAGGGTCTGCGGCCTTGCAGTCGCAGAGGTCCCTGGTTTGACTCCGTCGAGCACCAGTCGCCACGGTTGGGCCAAGCTCAGAGTCTTCAGTCGTGTGGCCTGACCCTGCAGGACCACGCCATGGCGATGCAGCTGTGGGCGAAGCCCCAGCCTCGCAAGGGTGTGACGCTGCGCACGGTTGAGGTGAAGACCGAGATGCAGGTCATCACCGAGGCGTTGAACCAACAGTGGTGCATCGAGATCCAGCACCAGCCGGTCGGCTGTTTTGCCTTTGCCGCGCCGCAGTTTCTGAAGGCGAGCGCCAGGCAGGGTGAGCTCCAACACAGTGCCGTTGCGGCGCAGATTGACCCCTGTGGTCCAAAGCCATTCGGCGACCTCCAGCCCCACCTCATCGCCCAGGGTGATCTGGGGTATGTCGGCCAGGGGCCTGCGTCGCCCGAACCATTCGAGCTTTCCCTCGCTGCGGCGAAACCCCAGTTGTGACTCCAGCAGATCGAGGGGAAGCCAAAGCTGCTGTGGACGACCGGGGGTGCTTCCCTGCCAGCTCCAGGACGACCGCAGCTTCTGGCCACCGATCAACATCAACTCACCCTTGACGGAAGGTCCCAGGCGCAGCTCCGGCAAGGGCTCGGGGAGCGGCGGGAGGGGAATCATGGGGGGGTGTGGGCGTTGGGCGCCTGCCTAGGATTACTTGCGTAGATGGTTTCTGCAGAGCTCGACGCTGCAAACCATGTGAACGACTGGAAAGCCCTATGTCAGACCTGCTTCGCCCCGCTGCCTGGCCCTACAGCGATAGCGCTGCGCCCGAGGCTGTGGCTGGTGAAAAGGATGCCTGTGGTGTGGGTTTTCTGGCTCAACTGCAGGGGCAGGCCAGTCACTGGGTGCTGGAGCAGGCGCTCAGGGGGTTGGGTTGCATGGAGCATCGCGGCGGTTGCGGCGGTGATGGTGACTCCGGGGACGGCGCCGGTGTGCTTTGCCAGATCCCCTGGGGCTATCTGAAAGAGGTCTGGCCTGAAGCAGCTGCAGCAAAGGGTCTCGGGATGATGTTCATGCCGCAGGACGCAGGTTGTCGTGAGGATGACCGTCGTCTCTGTGATGAGGAGGCCAGGGCTCTTGGTTTGCGCCCTCTTGGTTGGCGCACTGTTCCTGTGGACCCAACGGTGCTCGGCACCATGGCCCACGAAACAGCTCCAGTGATTGAGCAGTGGGCGCTCGACGGCGATGCCGAAGATGCTGACTTTGAAGGCCTGTTGCTGCGCTTGCGTCGGCGGATCGGAGCCCGTATTCGCGCTGCTTTCGGGGCAGATGGTGCGCACGACCTGTACGTCGCTTCCCTGAGCAGCCGAACGGTTGTTTACAAGGGCATGGTGCGCTCCGAGGTGCTGGCGAGGTACTACGCCGACCTGCGCGACCCACGATTTGCTGTGAGTTTTGCGGTTTACCACCGCCGCTTCAGCACCAACACCCTGCCTCGCTGGCCCCTGGCCCAACCGATGCGTTTATTGGGCCATAACGGCGAGATCAACACGTTGTTGGGCAATCTCAACTGGGCGAAGGCATCGGAAGCCACGCTCGAGAACGTCTGGGGTGACGCAGCGGATGACCTCATCCCCGTCGTCAACCCCGCATTCAGCGATTCGGCCAACCTCGACGCCACGCTGGAACTGATGGTTCGCAGCGGCCGCACCATCACCGACAGCCTGATCACGTTGGTTCCAGAAGCGTTCCGCAACCAGCCAGATCTCGATAGCCGTCCAGAGGTGACGGCCATGTATGAGTTCAATGCCGGGATTCAGGAGCCCTGGGATGGTCCGGCCCTGCTGGTGTTCGCAGATGGCAAACGTGTGGGCGCCACACTGGACCGCAACGGTTTGCGTCCGGCGCGGTGGTGCACCACCGAGGACGGTTTTGTGATCATGGGATCCGAGACCGGTGTCGTGGATCTCAGCGGCAAGACCGTTGTGCAGAAGGGCCGGCTTGGCCCCGGACAGATGTTGGCCGTTGATCTGGAGAGTGGTCAACTACTCGACAACTGGTCGGTGAAGGAAGACGCCGCAGGCCGTTTCCCTTACTCGCAGTGGCTTCAGCAGCATCGCCGCACTGTTGAACCGCAGCCCTGGACCCAGAACCGCCAGGTGGGTGAGTTGGATCTGCTTCGGTTGCAGACGGCAATGGGCTTCACCGCCGAGGACTTCGACATGATCATCGAGGACATGGCTGCCCTCGGCAAAGAGCCCACCTACTGCATGGGGGACGACATTCCGCTGGCGGTGCTCTCCGATAAGCCTCACCTTCTTTACGACTACTTCAAGCAACGTTTCGCGCAGGTCACCAACCCTCCGATTGACCCCTTGCGCGAAAAGCTCGTCATGAGCCTCGAGATGCATCTGGGTGAGCGCCGCCCTGCTCTGCAGCCCCAGGCTGAGGCCGCTGCGGTGATCCATCTCGAGACTCCGGTTCTGAACGAGAGCGAGCTGGTCGCGATCGGTCAGCAGGGCCTGCCGGTGACAACCCTTTCCACCCAGGTGGGCGTTGAAGCCTGCACCGGTGGCCTGAAGGCTTCGCTGGATGCCCTCTGTGAAGCCGCCGAGCAGGCGGTATGCGGCGGTGCCCAGGTTCTTGTGCTCTCTGATCGGGTTGACGCCTCAGGGGCAGCCTCCCAGCTCAATGCCACCACGGCGGCGATGCCGGCCCTGCTCGCTGTCGGTGCCGTTCATCATCACCTGCTGCGCCAGAAGCTTCGGCTGCGGTGTTCTCTCGTTGTTGATACCGCTCAGTGCTGGAGCACGCACCACATCGCCTGCCTGATCGGTTACGGGGCCAGCGCGATCTGTCCCTGGCTCACCTGGGAGACCACCCGCCATTGGCTGGAGCACCCCAAGACCAAGAAACGGATCGAGCAGGGCAAGCTGCCGGCCCTGGATGCGGAACGGGTTCAGGCCAATGTTCGAATCTCCCTTGAGAACGGATTGCGCAAGATCCTTTCCAAGATCGGTATCTCGCTGCTCGCCAGTTACCACGGTGCTCAGATTTTTGAAGCCATCGGTCTTGGAGCCGATGTGATCGAGACGGCCTTCACCGGCACCACCAGCCGCGTGGCGGGAATGACATTGGCAGAGCTCGCCAACGAGACCTTGTCGATGCATGCCAAGGCTTTCCCTGAACTGGATCGCAGCAAGCTCGAATTCATCGGCTTCGTGCGGTATCGCAGTGGCGCCGAATACCACCGCAACAACCCTGAACTGTCCAAGGCACTGCACAAGGCGGTGGCCCAGGGGCCTGGTTATGACCACTTCTCCACTTATCAGGCGCTGCTGAAGAACCGACCGGTGATGGCTCTGCGCGATCTGGTGGAGTTCAAGCTGGCGCCAACACCGGTGCCCCTGGAGCAGGTGGAGAGTGTGGAGAGCATCTGCAAGCGCTTCTGCACCGGTGGCATGAGCCTTGGCGCTCTTTCCCGTGAAGCCCATGAAGTTCTCGCGGTGGCGATGAACCGCATCGGCGGCAAGAGCAACAGTGGTGAGGGTGGGGAGGATCCAGCCCGTTTCCAGGTGCTGAGTGATGTGGACAACGACGGTCGCTCCGCCTCGTTCCCCAGCATCGGAGGTCTTCGCAACGGTGATACGGCCTGCTCAGCCATCAAGCAGATCGCCTCGGGTCGTTTCGGTGTCACCGCTGAGTACCTGCGTAGTGGCAAGCAGCTGGAAATCAAAGTGGCCCAGGGCGCCAAACCTGGGGAAGGCGGCCAGTTGCCTGGCCCGAAGGTGGACACTTACATCGCTTGGCTGCGTAACAGCAAGCCGGGGGTGGCCCTGATCTCACCGCCGCCCCATCACGACATCTACTCCATCGAAGATCTGGCTCAACTGATCCATGACCTGCATCAGGTTCACCCCGCTGCACCGGTGAGCGTGAAGCTGGTCGCTGAGATCGGCATCGGCACGATTGCGGCCGGTGTTGCCAAGGCCAATGCCGATGTGATTCAGATCTCCGGCCACGATGGCGGAACCGGAGCTTCCCCACTCAGTTCGATCAAGCATGCCGGTGGTCCATGGGAACTGGGCCTCACGGAAGTGCATCGATCCCTGCTGGAGAACGGTCTTCGCGACCGTGTGTTGCTGCGGGCTGACGGCGGTCTCAAGACCGGTTGGGATGTGGTGATCGCAGCGCTGCTGGGGGCTGAGGAATATGGCTTCGGCTCCATCGCGATGATCGCCGAAGGCTGCGTGATGGCCCGCGTCTGTCACCTCAACAGCTGCCCCGTCGGCGTGGCAACGCAGAAGGAGAACCTGCGCCAACGCTTCACCGGTGTGCCGGAACACGTGGTCAATTTCTTCTGGTATGTGGCTGAAGAGGTGCGTCAGCTGATGAGCCTGCTTGGGGTCACACGGTTTGAGGAGCTGATCGGCCGCGCTGATCTGCTCCAGCCCAGGGATGTGGAGCTGGCCAAGACCCGTTGCGTGGACCTTTCAAGCCTGCTGGCGCCAATCAAGGGTTCCGACAATCGCAGTTGGCTGCAGCACAGCGCTGTGGCCCATGGCAACGGCCCGATCCTCGAAGACCAGCTGCTGGCCGACGCGGAACTGATGGCAGCGATCGAAAGCCATGGCAGCGTCAGCCGCACGATCGAGATCATCAACACCGATCGCAGCGTCTGTGCCCGTCTGGCAGGCGAGATCGCCCAGCGTCATGGCAACCGCGGTTTTGAAGGCCAGCTCGATCTCACGTTTCGTGGTGCGGCTGGCCAGAGTTTCGGAGCACTCCTGGTTCAAGGCCTGAACGTCCGTCTGGAGGGTGAAGCCAACGACTACGTCGGCAAGTGCATGAACAGTGGCCGCATCACCCTGGTGCCCGCTGATACGACGGCGAACCCCGGTGACCAGGTGATCCTGGGGAACACCTGCCTCTATGGCGCCACCGGGGGTGAGCTGTTTGCCCATGGCCGTGCCGGTGAGCGCTTCGGCGTGCGCAACAGTGGCGCCCGCACCGTTGTGGAAGGCGCTGGAGACCACTGCTGTGAGTACATGACCGGCGGCGTGGTGGTTGTCTTGGGCAGCACAGGCCGCAACGTCGGCGCGGGGATGACCGGTGGTGTTACCTTCCTGCTGGACGAGGGTGATCGCGTGACGCCTCGCGTGAATCCAGAAATTGTGGAGGTGTGCAGCATCACCACCCCTGAGCAGGAGAGCACCCTTAAGGGTTTGCTTGAGAAGCACCTGGCTGTCACCGGCAGCATCAAAGCTGCAGCTCTTTTGGCGGACTGGGCCACTGCCATGTTGCAGTTCAAGGTGCTGATTCCCCCGAGTGAGCGGGAGGCCATGGGGTTGGTGAACAAGCAGGCGGTCGCCGCCTGATCCGGCCACAACGCCGTGCCCTGGTTCATCAAGACCGAGACCTTCACCGCTTCAACAGCCGCCCTGCCGATCGAGCAGAGGCGGCCATGGCTCAAGGCCCATCAGCGTTGGGTGGAAGAGGAAACGGCTCGAGGCCAGATCATCCGCAGTGGTTTCCTGGTCGATCAGGATCGACGCCCTGGAGGAGGTGGTCTGCTGATCTTCGAAGCGGCCTCCTATGCCACGGCCCTGGAGTGGGTTCAGAACGATCCGATGATTCGCGCCGGCCTGGTGGACTGGCAGCTGCAGGAATGGATCCCCGTCAGCGGGGATGGCTGGCCATGAGCCGCTGCACTTCGCCGGCGTGGTAGCTGCTGCGTGAGAGCGGTGTGCTCACCACCTGAAGGAAGCCCAGCTCGTCCTCTCCGATGCGGCGATAGTTCTCAAACTGCTCCGGCGTCACGAAGCGGTCCACCGCCAAATGTCTGGGACCGGGAGAGAGGTACTGGCCGATGGTGACGATGTCCACCCTGTGCTCCCGCAGATCACGCAGGGTGCCGATCACTTCCTCGTCGGTTTCCCCAAGCCCCACCATCAGGCCCGACTTGCTGTAAGCCTTCTGCCATCCCTCACGGACCCGCTGGAGTAGTTCCAGCGATCGCTCGTATTTCGCCTGTGGTCGGGCGCGTCGGTACATCCGCGGCACCGTTTCGATGTTGTGGTTCAGAACATCCGGACCGCCCTCCATCACTGCAGCAAGTGCGTCCCAGTTACCGCAGAGATCAGGAATCAGCAGCTCGATCGTTGTGAAGGGTGATCGGCGGCGCACCTGCCGGATGCAAGCGACGAACTGGGATGCACCGCCATCGGCGAGATCGTCCCGATTCACTGAGGTGATCACCACGTGCTTCAGGCCCAGGCGTGCCACCGCTTCCCCTAAGCGCTCCGGCTCCGTGGGGTCCAGCGCTCGAACGCTCTTATCGAAATCAATGTCGCAGTAGGGGCATGCGCGGGTGCAACCCGGGCCCATGATCAGAAATGTGGCGGTGCCGCCGGCGAAGCACTCCCCGATGTTGGGGCAGCTGGCCTCCTGGCAGACGGTGTTCAGCTTGAGATCCAGCAGTAGGTCGGAAACAGCGCCGATCCGTTCCCGCTGCGGGGCTTTGACGCGCAACCACTCAGGTTTGAGCACGGCTTAAAACGGTCAATCCACACCCTAGACGTCCCCCTCAATCAGGAGTAATTAGCCCTGTTTTCTTCTACAATGAGAAGGCCGGGATGTGGCGCAGTTTGGTAGCGCACTTCGTTCGGGACGAAGGGGCCGCAGGTTCGAATCCTGTCATCCCGATTAGCGCGAGTCATTCCTAAAGATCTCATTACTTATGGGCACTTTTCGTTGCTTACTGAAGTTGAGCTCCCGGATAGCCCCGAGGTGTAATCATCGTGCCATCGCACTCTTTAGTGCTGCTATTGCCGATCAGTACGAGGGTCAACATGTCGATATCCTGCGGATTCAGGGCCTCCAAAGTGGTCAGCTGTAAATCTTCTTCCTTGCGTCCCAATTGACGGGCTACAAAGACCGGCGTCTCCATTGGGCGGTGTTTCATGAGCAACTCTCTTGCTCGGCCCAGTTGCCAGTCACGGTCTTGCGAACGCGGGTTGTAAAGCGCGACAACGAAGTCACCAGCTGCGGCAGCGCTCAGTCGTCGCTCGATCACCGACCAGGGGGTCAGACGGTCACTGAGGCTGATGGTGCAGAAGTCATGCATCAGTGGAGCTCCGGCCCGGGCGGCAGCCATTTGAAGGGCTGAAATCCCCGGGTGAACCTGGAAATCGGGTCTGTCCGTCTTCGGTTGCTGGAGCCAGAGGTCGAGGGCCAGGCCGGCCATTCCATAAATGCCGCTGTCACCGGATGAGATCAGGGCCACCTTCGCTCCTTGCTGTGCCAGAGCCAGAGCCTCTGCGCAGCGATCCCACTCCCTGGTCAGCTGGCCTTCACGGCGCAGTTGATGGGCTTCGCGCAACGGTTCCAGGAGGTCGAGATAAAGGCCGTATCCCACCCAGACCGTGCATCGGGCCAGTGCCTGTCTTGCATCGCCACTCAACAGGGCAGGGTCGCCGGGGCCACTGCCGATCAGGTGCAACTCACCCCGCTGGGGGGCGAAGGGACGAGCCGCTTCGGCAATCGCCACGGTGACAGCACCCTGCTCTTGGCGATCCGGTGGTTCGGTGTTCGCATGCACGATGCGCTTGGGCAGGCGCAGCTGTCCGCCCTCACCCGCGGCCAGCAGAGCTGACGCTTCAGCCACCGAGGCGGTACCCATCTCTTTCAGTACCACGTTCGATGGACTGGGAACAGCAACCCCATGGAGGACATCGGCTTTGTAGGTGCGGAACGGCCATTGCTTGCTCCCGGTCAGCGACTGAAGGGCTGCCTCATCAGCTTTGCGATCGATGCTGGCCAGACCGGCCACCGCCTCTGCCGCGAGTCCGGCTTCAGAAAGGGCTTCCCGGATGGCGCGTTCCACGAGATTGAGGCTGGTCCCGCGCTCACAGCCCACCCCCAGCCAGAGACTGGCCGGATGCCAGGAGCAGCCGTCTTTGTGCTCTGAGCCGATCCAGATATCCGCTTTCGCCTGGGATCCAACCGGTTCAATCAGGTTGTGCAATGTCTGCCAGGCGGTGAGTCCCTGGCTCTGATGCACGGTCACCTTGTTGTCGTTGGCCTGATGCTGCATCACGTGACGCCAGGATTCGATGGAGCCCCTGCGTCGCCAGCCCCAGGCCTCTCCAAAGGCATCAAGGGCGAGGCGGCCTTCGCCGGCACATGCTCCAGTCAGCACGGCGGAACCCTGCAGTTCAGCAGCGAGTTCCCTTGCCCTTTGTTCCGCTCCACCGTTGTGGCCTCCGAGCACGGGGATGACCCAACGCCCCCCCGGATCCAGAACCAGCACCGCTGGATCCTTGTCTTTCCCTTGGATCAGTGGTGCGATCAGTCGGGTGACAGCACCCACAGCGCCGATCACCAGAAGCGTTTCCCCTGCGTGCCAGTGGAGCTGGAGCAGTTCTGTGGCTCGCCCTTCCGTTCGGCTGATGGCCGCCGCCTGACCACGCAGTTTCAGGCGTTCCAGCATCGGCTCGCTGGCTGCGGATAGCCCGAGCGCCAGAGAGGCCGGTCCTGAACGGGGAGGCAAAGAAGTCAGAGGATGCGAGGTGTTGAGGAACTCAGGGCTGCCGAAGACGCCCATCGGCATTCAGCAGCTCCCGCGCTGATCCTCCCAGGCTGGATTGCGGGCGCAGAACCGGTTCTTCGGTCTTCAGTTCAGCAGCAGCCGGTGAATCCACAGGGGTTGTCGGCGGTGTTGCCTCTGCCTCTGCTTCTGCGGGCTCTTCCGAAAAAGGCTGTTCCATCTGGTCTTGTCCCGTCAGCTCTTCCTTCCCTGGAGGTTGTTCCGCAGAGATTGCTGGCGATTGATTCGCAGGCTGTTGGTCGAACGGCTCTTGTGAAGGGTCGATGCCATCAGTTGTCTCGGGGGTCTGCGTCTGAAGGGTTATCGGATCCTGTCCGCTCGCGACGGGAGGAGTTGGCTGTGAAATGTCCTCGAGTTTCAGTTCAGGCTCTTCCAGAGCTTCCTCCTCAACAGGCACAGAAGCTGGTTCGCCACTCAGGCGCAGAACGTTCTCTTGGGTGATCTGCTCCTTAAGCCAGGCTGGTCGATTGCCGTGGGCTGGTTCCAGGCGGGTCAGTTGGTTGTTGAAGACCGGCTGAAGCGGTTCCCCGCGGCCATCGAGCAGTTCCATTTGAAGCGTGGCCCCGCCATTGCTGCCATTCCCCTTGAGCCAGAGAGCATCTTGACGATCAGCCAGGAAGCTGTCGCCATCCAGGCTGATGCGCACCCTCCACTGCGCATCGCCATCTCTGAGGTTCTGAAGCGGCGCGTTCCAGAGCAGCCAGTCGATCAGCAGTGGCTGACGATTGATGTGGTCTGTGATCGGATTGGGTACCAGCCAGGGCTCATTGGCCTGGGGTTGTGTCCCCTCCAGCTGTTGCCATTGATGAAGTTGCCACTGCAGCGATGCTCCGGCGCTCTTAACGGCTTCCCCCCATGGATAAGCAGCCCAGGCTGCGAACCGGTGGCTGCCTGGGGTCAGGTCATTTAGTTGAATCTTCAAGACGTTGTTGTCCAGCTG
>CAJWLE010000010.1:0-19422 GCA_913042965.1 uncultured Synechococcus sp. | reverse complement strand
CGGAGAGTGGACGTCGCTCACCGATGGCGTTCCAGCTGCTGTTCGGAGACAAGGTTGAAGCGACAGGACGAGACTTCAGTCCCTGTTGCATTTTCTGCTGCAACTGAAGGTCGTATCGACGACGGCGCTCTGGATCCGCCAGAAGGTCATAGGACTCGCGCAGCAGCTGAAAATCCCTCGCAGCTTCTGCCGCAGGACGGCTGGTGGTGTCGGGGTGAAGGGTTTTGCTGAGACGACGAAAAGCCTGCCGGAGAGCTTCGGAATCGGCTTGAGGGGAAACCTCCAGTCGCTCGTAGTGGCTGAGCTCGCTCTGGGGCACACCGAACACTCGGTGATTCATCCTAGAAACAGTCGCCGCAACATCAATGCCCGACTCCGTCCCGGGAGCAGCTTTTTGGGACAGGATCGGCTGGGCACCATCGTTGGAGCAGCAGCAACAACTTCTCGCTCTTCAGGATGAGCTGCGCCGCTGGAACCAGCGGGTGAATCTCACCCGACTGGTGGAGGGAGACGACTACTGGATCAACCAGGTTTTTGACAGCCTTTGGCCTCTTCAAGCGGAACTGAAGACTCCCGAACATGAGCGGATGGCCATCGACGTGGGCACTGGAGGTGGCTTTCCAGGCCTGGCCGTGGCGATCGCCTTGCCGCAAACGCACATCACACTGCTCGATTCGGTTGGACGCAAAACCGCCGCTGTGGAAGCGATGGCACAAAGCATCGGCCTGGACAAACGCGTGCGTGTGATCACCGATCGAATCGAAACCGCTGGACATGACCCGACCCTGCGGGCCAGTTTCGATCTGGCCATGGCTCGTGCTGTGGCCGCTGCCCCTGTGGTGGCCGAATACCTGGTGCCACTGCTGAAGCCGAAGGGAGAGGCTTTGCTCTACAGAGGCCAGTGGGAGCAAGCCGACACGAAACAACTTGAACGGGCACTGAAACCACTTCAGGCCCAGCTTGCATCAACCAACATGTGCCAACTGCCAGCCGATCGGGGCACCCGGCATCTGCTCAGACTGCGCCAGCAGAAGCGTTGCCCAGCGACCTATCCCAGGGCCGTCGGGATCCCAAGCAGGCTGCCCCTAGGTCAAGGATGATCGAAAGACTCGGATTTAAACGCTGCTCAGACGCATCTGAGACTCACCAGCCAGCCGCTCTTTGAGAGTCCGGAGGATCCCCGGAATACGATCTCGCCAAGGACTGTTCCCCAACACCGCCAGGAGCTGAGCGTCATCAATGGTGTCTCCGAAGGCATCGGCATTGGACCCTGCGAACCAATGGCCTCCACTGCCAAGCAATCGGTATCTCGCCTGGGCATAGCTCTCGAGATCCCAGGCCTCCAGGAGGTTATGCAGCCAGAGCAGCACAGGCAGATTGATCTCACCGGGCGTGTCCTGCCAGGACGGAAGCCCCTGTCGCCAGCTATGGAGCCAGTCGTCTCCCAGCGCCTCTGCCGCAGCCTGCTGAAGCCGCTCCTGAACAGGAACAATCAGGGTTGAAGCATCCTCAAGGCGGGCAACAGCCTCGAGATGCAGATTCAGATCGTCTGGGCGCGAGGCTCCCACACTGATGGTGTGGACCCTTGAATCCTTAAGACAGAACAGATCGTTGAACACGATCGGGTGCAAAGGATCACAAAGCTCAAGCAAGCGCTGGGAAGGGCTGTGAAGGTGCCCCCCTTTGTCGGTGGGACTGATGATGAACACCCCCATGTCTTGAGCGCGGGCTGCATCCAGCGACGGGTCGTTGTCCTGCCGGATGTAATACCAGTGCAGATTCACGTAGTCGAAGGCACCGCTGTTGCAGCTGGCTGTGATCAGATCCGTCGGGCCATGGGTTGAGAAACCCACATGGCCGATTCTTCCCTCGGCTTGCCAACGACGAACAACATCCATGCAGCCACCGGGCCGCAGGGTCTGATGCAGATGCTCCGGCAAGTTGATGCCATGGATCCCCAGAAGATCAAGGCGACGGCAGTTGAGCCGCTCGAAGCTCAGGTTCAACTCAGCCTCGAAAGCATCGGGATCTTCACGGGGAGGAACCTTGCTTTGCAGGATTCGACTGGAATCCTCACAGCGAGGTAACGCCCAACCGAGCTGACGCTCGGAACTGCCGTAGTGGCGGGCAGTCTCCACATGATGGAAACCATGATCTACTGCCTGTTGCAGTGTTTCTTCGAGGTTGAGTTGAGATTCCGAGGTGATGTCGGCAGACGGGAGATCGCTCCAACTCTGCTGAAAGCGCATTCCCCCGAGGGATAAAAGAGGAATCTGCAGTTCAGTGCGGCCGAATCTGCGTGTCGGGAGGCCCACCATCAACCCTGAGGTCTGGCCTGAAGATTCTGACGAATCAATTGGTGCTGAAGCGATTGCAGCGACTCAAACGAAACCCAGTGAATGCAATCCACGGGGCAGGTGTCGATGGCTTCCTGAATGCGGTCCGTTGAATCACCATCCTGGCGAATGGCCCGTGATCGACCAAGGTCAGGCTCCATCACGAAGGTGTTGGTGGCGACATGGGCGCAATAGCGACAACCGATGCAGGTGGATTCATCCACCCACACAGCTTTTTCGCGAAGTGCTCCTCCCAGAATCGGTTCCTCGCCGGATCTGACTAACAGTTCGCCGGCTAGGGCCTCAAAAGCAAGTACTGGATCCAGAGACTGTTCGTTGGCCAGAATCAGGCGTCCCAGCGGGTGACAACGAGTTCAATGGAGCCGTCTTGGGCGACGTGCTGCTCCGACACCTGAAAACCCTCATGACTGGTCGCGGTGAGAACAGTATTCAATGCATAACGCTGCGTGAGCTTTGCCAAAAAGCGTTCGATCGGAATTGTCTGCTTCCACAAATCCAGGTCGGTCACCAATTCGTAGGCACCGGATTGAGCATTCCAGCGAAAACCCAAATCACCACCTTCCTGCATGGCGACAGCCAAGTCGGCGGTAACGGTTTGGCCGCGATATCCGCGCACAGGACGCTCTCCCTGCTCAGGGGAATAACCCAGATCTTCGAGGGCCTGAACCAATGGCTCGAGCTGACGCAACTCGGTCTTTACGGTGCTGAAGTGAGACATCAGTTCAGTTGAGCGGGCAATGTCTGGTTCTGGGTTTCGGGTTGAAGGAAGGATTCCGCCGTGGATTCCCTTCTTTCAACAGTTCCGAGAGCAGCTTCCAACTTTTCGGTTAGTTGCTGACACGAATCACCAACGACGCCTTCGACGCGCTCTTCCACACGACCATCCGGTCGGATGGTGAAACGGACGGTGCGTTGAGGCATCCAGAGACGTGTTGAGGCACGCATGCTAGTGGCGCGAACCCAAAGGCGTTGCGGAGTTTGTTACACCCTGAAGGCACTGAAGCTCATCTGATGAATCCCTCATCAAGAAGGGTCTGCAACCTTGCAAGAACGGCAGGATCTTCCAGCTGCTCCAAAGCGGTTTTCGCTTCATCACGGACAGAAGACTCACTGTCATGAAGCAAGGCATTCACCAGTGCCTCAACAAGCTCCTGCTGACGGGGCGCGACAAGTTGGTCACAAAGACGTCCCAAGGCCCAGATGCAGTTGCTGCGCACCACTGGCTCACTATCGATCCGAAGGCTTTGAAGCAACTGACCTGCAGCAGGGTCAGCTTTTGTTGGTGAGCGGCTTCCGGCCTCAGCGAGTGAACCAGGACACCAGAGCCTCACCGCAGCGACATCGACCTGGAGGGCGCGGATCAGAGGGTTGAGAATGGGCGCATCAGGGAAGTTGCCAAGACTCCAGGCTGTCGCCTTCCGTACGTAGGCATTGGAATCAGCCTGAAGAAGTCTGAGCAGAGGTTCGACAGCCTGGGGAGAAGGGTTACGGCCCAGGGCATAGACGGCACTCATGCGTTCCACCGGGCATGGCTGATTCAGCAAGGCCATCAACGGAGGGATCGCCCTCGGATCCCTGTGTTCGCAGAACACCCGCAAACCCTGCAGGCGTTCATCATGACCTTGTTGCAACCAGACGATGCCCTGGTCGCAGGCACGCGCTACAGCTTGAGAATCGAAGGTTTCTTCATCGGATCCAATGGACTCCAATGGATCCAGATCCTCCTCTGCGGCAAGCTCTTCAGCCAGAAGCTCCGGATCAAGAGCGAGGCTTGAAAGGCTCTGATCTTCCTTCCGGGCTTCGCTGTTGGTCATGGGTCGATGTTAAAGCCGCCTCTGCCGACGCAGGTGAACCATCGGAGACAATGCCATTCCTGTCTGAACGGCCATGGCGTTCCCGTCGCCAACCCAGCGAACGCTGTTTCTCCACATCGGGATGCACAAGACGGCATCCACCTACATCCAGAGGCGGTTAAGGAAAAACCGGGACCTGCTGCGAAAAAACGGTGTCTTGCTGCCTGCACACAGACAGCAAGACACCAAGCTCATGAAAGCCATTGTCCAGGAAAACTGGAAGCCATGGAGCCGCTGGCTGAAGCGTGCGGAAGTCAGAAACTGCAATCTGCTCGTGTCCCACGAAGCTCTGTCGTGTTCGCTTTATAAATTCTGTTCAGACAAAGAGATCCCTCGCGGCCAATGGCTTGCTGATCAGCTGCAGAGCTGCGGCTGGAGGTTGAAGGTCGTTGGCTTCATTCGAGACCAGGAGAGTTATCTCAATTCCCGATACACTCAATTAGTTAAACGCCTCTCCATTCGCAGCGACTTCACCACTTATGTGGAGAATGTGATCAAAGGAAACACGAAAAGTGAATGCGACCTCATCACACTGTTCGGCTGGCTGATTGAGATGCCCAGTGTTGACAGGGTGATGATTCCCTTCAGCGCTAATAAGGATCACAAGGGCCGAGAGCACCAACGTCCAGACCCCTTCCAGCAACTTGCGGAGGAACTGTCGTTGCCAGAGGAGGCAGTCAGGCAATGCAAGTCCGTCAGCTCCATCAATCAGCAACCGGGGCGGCTCGGGGTAGCACTGGCGCTAGAGATCAAAAGATTCCTCGAACAACATCACCCCAAGGCTTTAGTGGGTCCTCACAAGAAACGACTTCGGGGGGGCATTGAAAGAATGGCCAAAAAAAATGGCTGGCCTGCAGAACCTTTTAACGGACTCAACAGCAGCATCCAACAGATGATTCGCCGTCGATATCAATCAAGCAATGCAGAGTTCTGCCGCTGTTTCTGGCCGAACATGACTTGGGACGAATTGTTCAAGAGCCGCCTCCAGGACATTCGTGAACCCAACAGCACCGCATGGACCGAAGCCGCCGATGCGGAGCTGAAGGCTTGCCGCGGGAAGGTAATCGCCTCTAATCTCCCGAGCACAATCGTGGCTGAAATCTTGGGATGATCGAAAAATCTATTTCCAAGACTCTGATTGAACTTCGCGATATCACACATGACTTCAGAGGTATCAACAACAAAGTCAAACGATTACTGAAGAGTGTGAGCTGGCAACTCAAACAAGGCCAGCGGGTCGGCGTGATTTCAAAATCGATGCAGGAGGCTCACGCATTTCTCGATTGCGCAGCTGGCATCACCACACCACAACAAGGTGATGTATCAATCCAGGCCAATGTGAGCTGGCCTCTTGGTTCAAAAGGGGGATTGTCCAACGCATTGAGCGGTCGTCAGAACGCCAGGTTTTTACAGGGGGTTTATGGCCTTGGAGGCCAAGAGCGACAGGATCTAGATCAGATCCAGACGCTGGCAGATCTGGAAGAGGGCTTTTTCGACAAACCCCTGAAGAGCTACAACAAATTCATGCGAGCCAGGTTCAACCTGGCGGTTGCAATGGTGTTCGACTTCGATGTGTATGTCGTACCCAAACAATTCGCCTGGAAATCCAATGCGACTTCAGAACGAATGCTCAGACTGCAAAGAGCACTGAAAGAACGAACAGCTGGTAAGTCAATCCTGATGACCAACACCGACTTCAATTTCCTAGAACAATTCTGCAATGAAGGTCTTGTACTCAATCAAGGTTCGATTGCTTTCTCAGGATCGTTCGCAGAATGCAGATCCTGGTACGACGCCAATATCAGCAAGGCTCCGGAGGATGACTTGGAACAGGAACTGGATTCAGAAGAGGGAATACAAACAACTGACCAGGAACAAGACATCCTTGATGATGAGCTCTGGTGACCAGTTCGGCATAACGCTCTAGCCGATCGGGGCCGGAGCCAGCATGTCTCCTGGCAACCAGATGCGGGCACTGACCGCAAACAAGGCCAAAGCGAACAGCAGAACGATCAAAACCGGTAAAACCGTCGATCGGAAAAACGACACGGAATTCACACAAGAGAGTCGCCATTGTGATCGGGCGACCGACGAAGCAGCAGCGCAGCGACGCACAAAACCGCAATCCCCATCCAGCCACTGAACTGCTGATGAAGCAGAAAACCACCAATCCCGATCAGGCCACCAAACAAAACCGCGCAAGCCAGGCCGAACCGACGTGACATCGCAGCAAAAGATTCGAGAGGTGTGACCTGATAACGCCGCCGCAACAGGGCCCAACCCGGTCCAGGCGGCCGAACCTGGCGCACAAACCGCTCGAGCACAGCATCGGACTCCGGCGGTGTTCGCCACATCACGGTGAGCCAGACCAACGCTGATACAGCCGTAATCACCATTAAACGGAGTCCATAGTCCTCAATTCGAACCAGCGGCAGAACGCTGGTCACCAGCCCCACTGCGAACCCACACAACATCGCCGCCAGCTCAGCTGCAGCGTTGACCCGCCACCAAAACCATCGCAGAACCAACACCACCCCAGGGCCGGAACCGATTGCGATCACCAGGCGGAACACGGCTCCGATGCTGTCGCTGATCAGCGCTGTGATCACCCCCAGCACCAGCAAAAGGATGCTGGTCAACTGACCCACCAGGAGCAGCTCACGCTCTGCGGCCTGAGGCCGCACGAAGCGCTGGTAAAGGTCATGGGTGAGGTAGCTGGCCCCCCAGTTCACCGACGTGCTCACCGTGCTCATGAACGCGGCGACCAGTGACACCACAACAAGCCCAAGCGCCACGGGAGGCAGCAACGAAACGGCGAGGGCGGGATAACTGAGCTCCCAGTCGCTCTGTTCGGGAAGCAGGACCAGTGCTGCCAAAGCAACCACCACCCAGAGCCAGCTGCGAATGAGGTAATTCACCACCAGAAAAACCCAGCCCGCCAGGCGGGCCTGCTGTTCATCCCGGGTGGCCAGCATTCGCTGGATAAATTCGCCACCTCCATCACTGCGGCGGAAACTCCACCACTGAACAGCCACATAAGAAAGGAACATCGGCACGGAAATACCGGAGCCGTAAAGCCAGCGAAAACCATCGCCATCCCAGCTCCATGGCACCAGTGACAGCAGCTCAGGACGTCCAAGACCTTCGAGCTGATCCAGCAGGGCATCCATACCGCCGGCGGCATGAAGAGCCGCCACAGCAACAGCCAAGGCACCCACCAGGGCGAGCACAAGCTGCACCAGATCGGTCACCACCACCGCCCAGAGACCGCCTGCCACGGTGTACGCCAGCACCAAAACAGCAACCAGGGCCAGCAGACCAACGGTGTCGGTGATCCCCCCCCAAATGGGCTGCCCGGAAACAAGTCCCAGGGCCTCCACCACCTTGCGCAACGCAAGGAAGGCGTAACCGATCCCGATGCAGTTGACAGGCAGAGCAAGAAGGAATGCCTTGATTCCCCGCAGCCAGGCCGCTGCCGGACCGCCGTAACGCAGCTCGGTGAAAGCGGCATCCGTGAGAACTCCGGTTCGGCGCCACAGGGGTGCGAAGACCACGGCCATCGCCACATGCGCCAACCCAAAGCTCCACCACTCCCAATTGCCGGCCAAGCCCCGACTGCCGATCAATCCCGCCACGTAGAGGGGGGTGTCGATGGAGAAGGTTGTGGCCGCCATCGATGCACCGGCCAGCCAGCCGTTCAGACGACGCCCGGCGAGGAAATAATCCTCCTCACCACGATTACGTCGGGACAGCCAGATCCCCAGCACCAGGGTGAGCACCAGATAGGACCCCAGAAGAATCCAGTCGATCGCTGTCATGCCAGATCCGATCAGATGACCAGCCAGAGAGCCTTCTTAGGCTGAAGCATTGATTGAAACAGTCCAACGTGAAAGGCAAGGGTTTCCTTTACTTCCCGGAACAATCACTCGTCTACGCCCGAATCCCCAAGTGCGCCAATACATCGATCAAAACACGCTTATCAAACTTGATTGCAACCAAGACCAGCCAACATCCACGACAAAACCGAATTCTTGAGCCAACAAATGACCTGTTCTGGAAAAAATGCACGAAGGAAGCACGTTGGCTGAAGCCTGATCAATACACAGACCTTTATGACTCCGTGACCTCATTCACGGTGATCAGAGACCCCCTCAGCAGACTGCAATCCTGCTATAGGGAAAAGGTGTTGCGATCAGAGGTTTTTCCTTCGATGAAGAGGCTGGGATACCACAACCAAATGTCGTTTGAAGACTTTGTTGAGTTCACCTGCAGCCTTGCACTTTGCGAGATGGATGTTCATACAAAACCACAAACTTTTTTGATCATGGATTCAAAAGGCAGACTGCCGCATTTCATCGCAAGACTCGAAAATCTGGATCAGGATTGGAACACATTCAGCAATTTGATGCTGCACCGAAAGGTGAATCTCGGCGGAGCCTTACCAAGACTCAACCAAAGCCAAACAACATCGGAATCACGATGCAGCTACAGCTCACTTTCACCCACCGTTCAACGGCATTACGAACTGACCTACGGCCCAGACATCAAGCTGTTCGAAACAACCGCAGGGTCTCAAACTGAGGCTTGACGTTGTCGACGGAGCTGACCACATGCAGCGTTTTGATCCAGCCCGCGGCTAGCCCGCAAACTGACGGCAAGACCGCGACGTTCGAGCACACGGCGGAATGCCTCAATCCGCTGGGGGGTCGGCCGCTTGAACTCCTCCTCTTCGATCGGGTTGTAGGCAATCAGGTTGACGTGACTCTGAAAACCACCGACACGATCTGCCAACTCTTCAGCATGCTCAGGTTTGTCGTTGAGTTCACCCAGAAGGATGTACTCAAAACTGACCCGCCTTCCGGTGACATTGAGATAGTGACGGCAATCCTCCAACAATGTCTCGAAGGGATAAGCCTGGGCCGTTGGAATCAGTTCCTCGCGTAATTGCTGATTCGGTGCGTGCAAACTCACCGCAAGAGTGAACTGTGCTCGCCCGAGGGTTTCCAGAGCCAGTTCCGCAAGCTGCGGCAGTGTTTTTGGCACCCCCACGGTGCTCACTGTGATGCGACGCTGGCCGATCCCCAGATCGTCATTGAGACAGCGAATGGTCTCCAGAACAGCGGCGCTGTTCAACAGCGGTTCCCCCATCCCCATGAAAACGATGTGAGAAGGACGCCGGTCCATCGCCTCTCGCACACTGAGCACCTGATCCACGATTTCGTGGGTGCGCAGGGAGCGTTGCAAGCCGTCCTTACCGGTGGCGCAGAAACGGCACGCCATCGGACATCCGACCTGGCTGGACACACAGACCGTCAGGCGCTGATCCGTGGGAATCCCCACGGTTTCAATCGTTTCGCCATCCTCCGTGGACAGCAACAGCTTGGTGGTGACATCCGAGGCCACAGATCGATGCACCTCACGCAAACGACCGATCTGAACGCCTTTCTCCTTCAAGTTGGCTCGCCAGGCCTTGGGCAGAACGGTGATTTCATCCAGGGAATGAGCTCCCTTTTCATAGAGCCAGTCGTGGAGCTGACGACCACGGAAAGGCTTCTGCCCCTGAGCCACCGCCCAGTCCTGAAGCTCGGTGACACTGCGTCCGAGCAGAGCCTGGCTCACCAGACCAGAAGACCGTGGCCGAGCTTGATCTCAACCAACAACAAAGCGATGAAACCGAGCATCGCCGCCCGACCGTTCAACTTTTCAGTGTGCGTGTGAAAGCCGTAACGGGGTAGGCGGCGCTTGGGGATCTCAGTTGGTTCGATCATGGAAAGAACAGTGAATGGGGTCGACGGAGCCAAGCTCAGTCGTCAGAGAGCAGGCCTTCCTCCTGAAGGCCTTCAACGGCCTCGGCATCAACGACCTGCTCTTCCTTCAACTCATTGTCAGCGTCCGGACGTGTGAACGCCGCAAAGTTGCTTGCGTCGGGGTCGATGTTGTGACGCGTGCGGGTGGCCTCCATGTCGGCATCACTGGGGTCATCGAGCACAGCACTGGAACTGGCTGCCGGCGGCATGTCCACCGTGTAGTCCGGCCGCAGGTTCTGCATGCGGCGATAGCCGGCGGGATCCTCGGAAAGGATGTCCGGGTGAGGGCCAGCTTCCTTCTGCAGCTCCTCCTCGAAGCCACTGAAACCAGTACCGGCAGGAATCAGGCGACCAATGATCACGTTCTCCTTGAGACCGCGCAGCCAGTCACTCTTGCCTTCGATGGCAGCTTCCGTGAGCACTCGGGTGGTCTCCTGGAAGGAGGCTGCCGAGATGAAGCTGTCGGTGTTGAGCGACGCCTTGGTGATGCCCAGCAGAACCGGCGTGAATTCAGCGGGGGCACCCCCGGTGATGGACATCGCCTGATTGGTGTTCTCAACCTGACGCAGCTCGATCAGCTCGCCGGGCAAGAGAGTCGTATCACCGGCATCCTCGATCCGAACCTTGCTGGTCATCTGGCGAACAATCACCTCGATGTGTTTGTCGTCGATCGAGACGCCCTGGGATTTGTAGACGTTCTGAACCTCCGTCACCAGGCGGTGCTGCAGGTTGGCAATCGCCTCCTGAGCCGCTTCCATCAACTCCTTGCGACTGCGCAGATCCTCGAAATAGCACTCGAGCAGCTCGTGGGGGTTGATGGGGCCATCGGTGAGCAGCTCACCGGCAGTGACCTGCTGGCTGTCGCTAACCATGATGTTGCGACCCAGGAGGATCGGATATTCGCCGATGGCGTCATCGGCCTCAATCACCGTGACGGTCGGGGATTCATCATCTTCACCCTGCTTGATTTCGACAGTGCCTGCCTTTTTGCAGAGCACGGCGGATTCCCGTGGACGTCGCGCTTCGAGCAATTCTTCGATTCGAGGCAGGCCCTGAACAATGTCGCCGGTCTTCTGGCGCTCGAACACCAGGAGAGCCAGACCGTCACCTCGCTGCACGAGGTCACCATCCCTGACGTGAAGAACGGAGTCAGGAGAAACCATGTAGGGGCGACCCAAGCGCAGGGTGACGCTGCTGTCATCCACCGCTTCCACCTCACCACAACAAGCGGTTGGTTCGCCTTTCGCGAGGAGATCACCATCGACGATGCGATCACCAACGCCAACGACCGGCTTACCGGACGTGGTGAGAGTGGTGGTGTCCTCAGGACGCTCCACGATCAGACGACGAACTGGGTCGGCTTCCGAGGCTTCCGGCAATTGAGCCACGCCGGCCTGCTTGCACAGGATCTGAGTGGTTGCGACCACATCGCCGGCCTTCACCGAGGCTGCATCCTCAACCTGCAGCTCGGTATGGGTGGAGCCGTGGCTTGAGTCGGACATGGTGTCGCGACGGACGAGGATCGACTCGAGGATCACCAGTCGCAGACGGGAAATGGTCTTGGCGCGACGATCGGGGGCCTTCTCAACGTCAACCGTCATCTGCGGTGTGGTGTCGAAGGTCTCAAGGATCAGCTGGGTCTTGAGCAGCTCAACGCCCTCAACAGACTTGATCAGCTCGTTGTCCTTGAAGGCGAGACGCTGGGTGGCCTTGATTCCGAGGTGAGGACCGTTGGCCTGCTTGACATGGGACAGCTCGGGTAACTGAGCCTCGTTGGGAATGGTGTACTCCTCGACAGGTCGCAGGAGCAATCCCTTGCCTTCAGGTGTTTCCACCGTCTGAACGAACTTCATCTCCTCAGAGGTCAGGCCCTTGGCGATTTCCTCACCGGGATTGACCATCTGACCATCACCTTCGAACCGCTCCAGCGCTTTGCTGTCACTGCTGAGATGGAATTCACCTCCGCGGACGATGATCTCGCGCAGGATGTCGTTCTTCTGGGTGACGGTGACGATGCCGGCGGTCTGGCTGAAGATGTCCTTGACCACCTCGGTGCCGGCTTCGATCCACTGACCGTCGGTGATCATCAACAAGGAGATGTCCTTGTTGATCTCGTGGGTCTCCTGGGGAATCCAGAGCAGGGTTCCACCTTTATTCACCTCGTAGCCGTTCTTGGCAGAGCGGGCTTTTTTGATGGCGAGGCCTGGGGCGAACTTAACCAGACCACCCGTGCCCGTTCGGAAACGATCGTCGGCCAGTTCTGCAATCACCTCACCAGAGCCGATCTTGCTGCCGGGGATGGTGTTGAGGCGATAACGGGTGCCGTCCTTGGCCTCCAGATTCCAGATTTCACCGGAGTGGGTGGACTCCTCCAACAGCTTGAAATCTTTGAGGGTCATCGCCGTGGTGACGATCTGAACCTCACGGGAATCACCGATGGAATCGCGCAGGCGAACGTCTCCCCCGTACTCACTTCGCTGGCTGGCTTCGGCCAGGACTTGGCCCTCTGTCACCTCCGTCTCACTGGAGACGACAGGCTGGGCATTGGGAGGCAGGTTGTAGACATCACCAGCCAGCACCCACATCCGGCCAAGGCGCTGTGCCTTGAGGGTGATGTTGCCCTGTCGGTCGGTGACCTCACGGGGTTGAATCGCCTGTTCGTAGCGCACCTGACCCGCCAGGTCGCAAATCACATCTTTGGTGGCCTTCTCAACGCTCTTCTTGACGGCGACGGCAGCAATCTGAGCGACAGTGACATCGCTCTCGATCTCCTGGTTGCTGTCGACAAACAGCAGCGAACCGGAGGTGATGTCGATCTTCTGGGCTTTGCCTTTGCCGGAAGGCTTGATGGTGAGGGTGAAATCAACCTCAGCCTGCTGTGCATTCACACCGTGGGGCGTGCGATAGGGGCGCACCCTTGCCTTACTGCCGAATTCGACGGTGCCGGCCAGCTTGGAACGGACCACACCGGTCTCGGCCGTGGACACACCACCGGTGTGGAAGGTCCGCATGGTGAGCTGCGTTCCAGGCTCACCGATGGACTGAGCCGCGATGATGCCGACCGCTTCACCGAGATCGACCAGTTCGTTGTGGGCCAAGGCCCAGCCATAGCAGCGACGACAAACGGAACGGTTGGCTTCGCAGGTAAGGGGCGAACGCACGCTCACCGCAGTGACACCGGCCTTTTCAAAGCCTTTGGACAGCGGTGGATCGATCTCTGTATTGCGCTCCGCCAGAACAGTGCCATCGGAACCAACCACCTGATCGGCGGTCAGTCGACCCACAAGGCGACTGCCAAACCGATGGTCCTCCGCCTCGACGACGATGTGGCGTGTGGTGCCGCAATCGTCTTCACGGACGATCACATCCTGAGCGACGTCCACCAGACGGCGGGTCAGATAACCGGAGTCAGCCGTCCGCAGAGCGGTATCGACAAGACCCTTACGGGCGCCGTAGGAGGAGATCACGTATTCCGTGACCGTCAGTCCTTCACGGAAGTTGGTACGGATCGGAAGGTCGATGATTTCACCCTGCGGGTTGGCCATCAGGCCCCGCATTCCGACCAACTGACGCACCTGGGACATGTTTCCCCGAGCGCCGGAGTTGGCCATCATCCACACCGAGTTCAGCGGCGCGTTTTCATCAAAATTCTTTTTAACGGCATCCACGAGACGCTCGTTGGTCTCCGTCCAGGTGTCGATCACCTTGGTGTGGCGTTCCACCTCGGTGATTTCACCAAGGCGATACCTCTCTTCAGTCGCGGTGATCTGCTCCTCGGCCTGGCTGAGCAACTCCTTCTTGGCCGCGGGAACCTTGAGGTCGTCGACCGAGATCGAAACAGCTGCCTGGGTGGCGTACTTAAAGCCCAGGTCCTTGAGCTTGTCGGCCATCTCCGCCGTTACAGCCGTGCCATGGTTTTTGTAGGACCACGCCACCAGATTTTTCAGGCTGCGCTTATCGACGATGTGGTTTCGAAATGGCGGTGGTGTCTTGCTCAGCGGACGGGAGGCTGAGGTGACCGGTGCCTTGGCTGCTTCCTTAGCGGCCTTGCTCTTGCTGGATTTGCGGGATTTAGAGGAGGAGGAGGTCATGGCTGCGCGCAGATCGAGGGTGAAAAACGAAACGGGAACGGTGGGAATCAGGCGGCAGCCAGAGCACCGATGATGGTGTGGTTCATCACCACACGACCGGTGGTGGTGAGGATGTAGCGGCTGATCAGAGCTCCTTCTTCATCAAAACGATCGCGGCGGTAGCTCCACTGCTCGATGCGGGTTCCGTCACTGAGGGTCTCGCTCTTGATCGGCTCTTCAAGATCGTCATTGTCTTCAACTTCGCCGTTGAAGCGCACCCAGATCCAATCGTGCAGACCGATGCGTTCGTCTTCGAAAGCATGGATCGCATCATCGAGACTGGCGTAAGTGCGGCTGCGATCGCCGTAATCCGGCTGCTCATAGCCGGGCTGAAGAGCCGTGAGGTAGTAGGAGCCGAGCACCATGTCCTGAGACGGGGTGACGATCGGTTCGCCGGTCGCTGGAGAAAGGATGTTGTTGCTTGCCAGCATCAACATCCGAGCCTCGGTCTGGGCCTCAATCGCTAGCGGTACATGGACGGCCATCTGGTCACCGTCGAAGTCAGCGTTGAATGCGGGACAGACGAGAGGGTGGAGCTGGATGGCACGGCCATCGACAAGCTTCGGCTCAAAGGCCTGAATGCCGAGGCGGTGCAAGGTCGGAGCACGGTTCAACATGATCGGGTGACCATCGATCACCTCCTGCAGCACCTGCATCACCTCATCATCGGCACGCTGAATGAGTTTCTTGGCCGCCTTGATGTTGTTGACGATGTTCTGACGGATCAGGCGGTGGATCACGAACGGCTGGAACAGTTCGATCGCCATCTCCTTGGGAAGACCGCACTGATGCATCTTCAGCTTGGGGCCGACCACAATCACCGAACGGCCGGAGTAGTCGACCCGCTTACCAAGAAGGTTCTGGCGGAAACGACCCTGCTTGCCCTCAATGATGTCGCTGAGCGACTTCAGCGGCCTGTTATTGGCACCCACCACGGTCCGCCCGCGGCGGCCGTTGTCGATCAAGGCATCAACAGCTTCCTGCAGCATCCGCTTCTCGTTGCGGACGATGATCTCGGGGGCCAGGATCTCCTGGAGACGTGCGAGACGGTTGTTGCGGTTGATCACCCGCCGATAGAGATCATTGAGATCACTGGTGGCGAAGCGTCCCCCATCGAGCTGCACCATTGGGCGCAGATCGGGCGGAATCACGGGGATCACATCCAGCACCATCCACTCCGGACGGGCACTGGTGGCGATGAAATTGTCGATCACACGCAAGCGCTTGATCAACTTGGCTCGTTTCTGACCCTTGCTGCCGTTGATGTCTTCACGGAGCTGTTGCGCGACCTCATCGAGGGTGAGGTCTTCCAGTAGCTGCTTCAGTGCTTCGGCACCGATGCCAACCACCGGTTCGTTCTCGATCTCGGAATCTTCCGCGTAGATCTCATCTTCGATCTCGAGCCACTCGTCCTCGGTGAGCAGCTGTTTGTACTTGAGATCTTTGTGGTCGCCGGGATCCAGCACCACATAGCAGTTGAAATAGACAATCTGTTCAACATCCCGCAGGGGCATATCCAGAAGGATCGCCACATAACTGGGAATGCCTTTGAGGTACCAGACATGGGACACCGGGGCCGCCAGCTTGATGAAGCCCATGCGATGACGGCGCACCCGGCTTTCCGTGACCTCCACACCACAGCGCTCGCAGACGATGCCGCGGTGGCGAACGCGCTTGTACTTACCGCAGTGGCATTCCCAGTCTTTAGAGGGGCCGAAGATCTTTTCACAGAACAGCCCGTCCATCTCGGGCTTGAGGGTGCGGTAATTGATGGTCTCCGGCTTGGTGACCTCACCCACCACCTGACCATTGGGCAGGGTGCGCTGACCCCACTCCATCACCCGATCGGGTGAAGCAAGGGTGATCTTGACGTAATCGAAGTGGTTCTCGGTACGAAGATTGCTGTTGGTCATTGACGGTTAAAGAAGGAGGAGCGGTGTGTCTGTTCGTTCGTAGATCCGTCAGTCCTCGTCGTAATCCGCGACGCCGAGGGATTCGTAGGTGGGGCGACTGGGAGTGCTGCGCCTTGGGTTCACGTCCTGCATCAGATCAACTTCCTTGCCTTCATCGGTATACACAGCGATGTCGAGTCCCAGGGACTGCAATTCGCGCATCAGCACCTTGAAGGATTCCGGCGTGCCAGGGCGAGGAATCGGCTTGCCTTTCACGATCGCGTTGAGAGCCTCGTTGCGGCCCTGCATATCGTCCGACTTGACCGTGAGCAGTTCCTGCAGGGTGTAAGCGGCGCCATAGGCCTCGAGAGCCCAGACCTCCATCTCACCAAGTCGCTGACCACCCTGCTGGGCCTTACCGCCCAGGGGCTGCTGGGTAACGAGGGAATAGGGGCCAGTGGAACGGGCGTGGATCTTGTCGTCCACGAGGTGAACCAGCTTGAGGAAGTGGGAGTAACCCACAGCCACCGGTTGATCGAATGGCTGGCCGGTCCGACCATCACGGAGCACCAGCTTGCCGGGATCGTCAGGGTTGTAAACCCAGGCCTTACCAGGCTGCTTTGCCGCCTCTGTCAGGAAGGTTTCGCAGGTGCGCTGCGACATCTCAGGACCGTGCATTTCATCGAAGGGAACGATGCGGACACGGGAGTCGAGGTTGGAAGCAGCCCAACCCATCAGCAGCTCGAACACCTGACCCACATTCATCCGACTCGGCACACCGAGGGGATTGAGGCAGATGTCCACCGGAGTTCCGTCGGGCAGGTAGGGCATGTCCTCCCGGGGAAGGATGCGGCTGATGATGCCCTTGTTTCCATGGCGGCCGGCCATTTTGTCGCCGACCTGAATCTTGCGGCGCTGGGCCACGTAGACCCGCACCACCATGTTGGCGCCGGGGGGAAGCTCATCACCCTGTTCGCGGGTGTAGATCCGCACGTCAACCACACGGCCCCTCTCGGTGCCAGGAACCCGCAAGGAGTTATCGCGAACGTCGCGGGCTTTTTCGCCAAAGATGGCGCGGAGCAGTTTCTCTTCCGGCGGCTGATCGGATTCACCCTTTGGGGTGACCTTGCCCACCAGGATGTCGCCGCTTTCAACGAAAGCACCGACCCGGATGATGCCCATTTCGTCGAGGTTGCCCAGACTTTCCTCGGCAACATTCGGGATCTCTCGTGTGATCTCCTCAGGACCAAGCTTGGTTTGCCGGGCCTCAATCTCGTACTTCTCGATGTGAACCGAGGTGTAGAGGTCATCGGTAACCAGACGCTCGCTCACCAGCAGCGCGTCCTCGAAGTTGTATCCCTCCCAGGGCATATAAGCGATCAGAACGTTCTGACCAAGAGCAATTTCGCCACCCTCACAGGCAGAACCATCGGCTAGCACCTGACCGATAATCACCGAATCGCCGCAACGAACGATGGGGCGGTGGTTGAGGCAGGTGTCCTGGTTGGACCGCTGGTATTTCTGCAAAAAGTGAGTGTGGTCATTGCCGTCCTCGTCGTGGACCACGATTGCTGTGGCATCAACGAAGGTGACCGTGCCATTAACCCGTGAGATCGGCACCATGCCGGAGTCGCGGGCGACCTGGGTCTCCAGACCGGTCCCCACCAATGCGCGCTGGGGACGCAGCAGAGGTACAGCCTGACGCTGCATGTTCGAGCCCATCAGAGCGCGGTTGGCGTCGTCGTGCTCCAGGAAGGGGATCAGAGAAGCCGCTACGGAGATCACCTGGACAGGAGAGAGGGCGACGTAATCGACCTGCTCCGGGGAGACCTTCTCAAAGTCCTGGCGGTAACGAACCGGAATCAGGTCAGCGGAGATGCGACCGTCGGCTTCTGTCGCCACGTCACCGGGGGCAACGCGAACCTCATCCTCACGATCGGCGGAAAGGTAGATCGGGTCTCCTTCCTTGATCACAACACCGTTATCCACCTTCCAGAACGGGGTCTCGATGAAGCCGTACTCATTCACCCGGGCGTGGGTGGCGAGTGAATTGATCAGACCGGCGTTAGGGCCTTCCGGCGTCTCGATCGGGCATAGACGGCCGTAATGGGATGGGTGGATATCACGAACGGCGAAACCGGCACGCTCGCGGGTGAGGCCACCGGGTCCAAGGGCCGAGATGCGGCGCTTGTGGGTGAGCTCCGCCAGGGGGTTGGTCTGATCCATGAACTGGCTCAGCTGGCTGGAGCCAAAGAACTCCTTGATCGCCGCCACCAGAGGCTTTGGGTTCACCAGCTGTGCCGGTGTGAGGGAATCGGTCTCACCAACGGTCATCCGCTCCTTGATGATTCGTTCCAGGCGGTTCAGACCCACACGAACCTGGTTCTGGAGCAACTCACCCACCGAGCGCACTCGACGGTTGCCGAGGTGGTCGATGTCATCAAGGCTGGCGCCACCAACGTCCAGCTCCAGGTTGATCAGGTAATCCAGGGTGGAGAGAACGTCCTCATGGGTGAGGGTGCGCACCGTGTCGGGGATGGTGAGGCGCAGCTTCTTATTGATCTTGTAACGACCAACCCGTCCGAGGTCGTAACGCTTGGGATCGAAGAATCGGGTCTGCAGCAACTGCTGGCCACCGCTGACCGAGGGGGGTTCACCGGGGCGAAGCTTCTTGTACAACTCAAGGAGAGCCTGATCTTCCGAACTGATCCCTTCGTCGTTGGCAGCGTCGATTGACTTTTTGTAGAACTCCGGGTGTCTCAGCTTGTCGAGCACGTCGTTGTCCGACAGGCCCATGGCTCGCATGAGCACGTGGGCATTGATCTTGCGGGTTTTATCAACCCGAACGTGGAGAAGATCGTTCTTATCGGTCTCGAACTTCAGCCAGGCGCCCCGGTTTGGGATCACGCTGGCGTTGTAGGTCCGCCGGCCGTTCTTGTCCATTTCATCCTTGAAATAGACACCGGGACTGCGCACGATCTGATTCACGATCACGCGCTCGGCACCATTGATGATGAAGGTGCCTCTCTCGGTCATCAGCGGCAGCTCACCGATGAAGACCTCCTGCTCTTTGATCTCTCCTGTCTCCTTGTTGACCAGGCGACAGGTCACATACATCTGAGAGGCAAAAGTCGCATCGCGACGCTTGGCCTCTTCCACGTCGTGCCGTGGACGCTTTAGTCGGTACTCGCTGCCGATGAAATGCAGTTCAAGCTTGCCCGTGTAATCGGTGATCGGGGAGAAGCTCTCAAGCTCCTCGATCAGACCGAGATCCAGGAACCACTTGAAACTTGCCCGCTGTACCTCAACCAGGTCGGGGAGGTAGGTAGCGGTCTTGGCGACCTGAATCGCGCTGCTGCTCATGCGGGGACCGGCAGAGAGGA
>CAJWLE010000009.1:0-20268 GCA_913042965.1 uncultured Synechococcus sp. | reverse complement strand
CAGGTTGATCAGCCGCTGGCGACGATTGAGATGGTGCTGGCCAATGCCGGCTTGCGAACGTTGCAGCAGATCGCGTTGGACGTTGCCCAGCCCAGCGGCCATTTGCAATGGCAGCAGATTGCCGCGCCGGCGTTTCCAGCTTGGAATGGGCACCAGCCCCTCGCCCTCCGTTTCGGGGAGCAGGGGTTTGAGGTTGTTCAGCAGGGGGTTCAAGACCCGTTCGCAATGGGTCCGTTTGAGCTTCAGCAGGCAGCAACGGAGTGCACCGTCGTAATTCCCCAATGCCCACCAGGGCAGGGGATGGAGACCTCGGCATCCAGTGCTGGAAAGCTGGAGATTGTCTCGACAGGCTGGGCAGAGCCCGAGGCTGCGCCCGGCGTCTGGAAGGGTGTGACGGCACAACGGGCAGACCGGCTGAATCAGCAGTGTTTGACCGATTTCAATCAGAGCACGCAACTTTGCTGGTGTCGATTCGCCTGAAGCGTTCCCCTCAGCCCTCTTTCTTGGGCATCGCCCGCAGCATCGCCACCAGGGTGCGGTGGGCATCCTCGCTGTCGGTCAGGGTGTGATCGAAGGCGATGCTCAAGTTGTTGCCATCCACCTCGATCTCCATCGCATCCGGCTTCACGGCCAACATGCGGGCAGACGACGGGGCGCTGACGCCGCCGTAATGCTGTGCATAGGCCAGCACCGCTTCGGCGTGATCGTCGTTCATGTGTTGACAGATCCGTGTGCTTACGGCGTCGTTCAGGGGGTCAGCGGCCATGGCAATGACGGGTTCTCAGTTCGATCTTTGCAGCAATTGGATCAAGCGAAACGCTGCCAGAGCAGTAATCCGAGGCGGATGCCACTGAATCCGACATATCCCGCCAACACCACAAACAGCCCGACCGCCAGAATTTCGCTCAGTTTGGTGGGCATCTCATCGGTGCTGCTGTGCCGATTCTCCCTTGTGCAGGGCCTGCAACGCCAGCCTTGCCACACCAGCGGCCGGTGGCAAGGAGCAGCTCCGCACGGGGTAGCCCAGCCTGCGTTCCCGCAGGCGACGCCACTGGGGATTGCGAGCCCCTCCCCCAAGGCTGATCACCCGCTTGGGTGGTTCCGCACCCAGTTCTTCCAGGCGCTTCCAGCCCTGCGCCTCAATCGCTGCGAGCCCTTCAAACAGTCCATGCAGAAACAAGGCATCACTCACCGGCCTCGGTTCCAACACTGGCATCAGGCCGGGATCGTCCACAGGGAATCGCTCGCCGATGCCAGGCAGCGGAAGGTATCTCAGGCCGCTTGAACTCTCGGGGTCAATCTGGCGGCTCAGTTCCCGCAGCTGGCTGTCTTTGAAGAAGCGTCGCAGCACCCCTGCTCCTGCATTGGAGGCCCCTCCGCAGAGCCAGCGCCCTCCCACACGATGGTTCGTGATCCCGGGGGCGAACAGAGGCCTTGCTGTGAATCGCTTCATCACCAGTGTCGTGCCCAAAACAGTGACGCCATCGGCTTCTCCAGGGTCCGCTGCCAGAACAGCTGCATTGGAGTCGGTTGTTCCGGCTACCACCTTCAGCTCAAGAGAAAGTCCCAGCTCGACCGCCAGGTGGCTGTTGATGCAACCCAGCACTGTTCCACTGGGCTTGATGCTGGGCAGTGCTGGCGCCCAGCGCTGTTGGGCGATTGCCCCGTCCCAATCGCCCTGCTGTGGATTCCATCCCAGCCGCAGGTTGTTGCCCTCTTCGCCCCAGCGCCAGTCCTGCAGCAACCAGCCGTTGATCCAGTCGGCCTGGTGGCGCAGCAGATTCTCCCCAGGGATCTGTTGCAACAGCTGCAATGCCCGGGCCAGGCTGCCGCTGCTGCTGGCTGCGGGGCTGCTGGCCGGCACCAGAGCTTGCAGCAGCTCTGATTGTTCGGGGCAGGCGTGGAAATAGGGCAGTGCCTGCCCGATGGGACTTCCGTCAGCACGGCAGGCCAGCAGCGTGCCGGAGGTGCCGTCCACGGCCATGGCCCGAAGCTGGCTGCGCAACGTTTCCGGTATGCCGAGAATCAAATCGCGACAGGCCTGGGACCAGTCCTCCGCATGGGGAAGTCCTCTGGTGTAAGTCGTGCTGGAGGTGTGCAGCAACTGTCCTGTTGCGTTCAGCACAGCCGCTCGTACGCCGCTGGTGCCCAGATCAAGGCCGAGCACCAGAGGGTTCATGAAGGTTCAGGCCTTGCGCAATTCTGCGGCTTTGGCCTCAACGTTTTCCCAGGGGGCCTTGAGGTCATTGCGCCCGAAGTGGCCATAGGCAGCCGTGTCTTGATAAAAACGCCCACCGCGTTGCTGGGGCAGGTTGCGCAGCTCGAAGGCCTCGATGATGGCGCCAGGGCGAAGGTCGAAATGTTCCTGAACCAGGCTTGTGAGGGCGTCGTTGCTCAGCTGGCTGGTTCCAAAGGATTCCACCAGGATCGATACCGGTTTGGCCACTCCGATGGCGTAGCTCAGCTGCACCTCGGCTCGTTCCGCCAGACCAGCTGCTACGAGGCTTTTTGCCACATAGCGAGCGGCATAGGCAGCCGAACGGTCCACCTTGGTGGGGTCTTTGCCGGAGAAGGCTCCCCCTCCATGGCGGGCATAGCCGCCGTAGGTGTCCACGATGATTTTGCGGCCGGTGAGCCCCGCATCGCCTTGGGGACCGCCCACCACGAATTTGCCGGTGGGGTTCACCAGATACTTGGTTGATTCGCGGCTGGGCTTCAAGTCCAGATCTGCTGTGGCGGGACCGACAACGTGGGTCCAGAGGTCCTCGGTGATCCGGTCGCGAATGCCCGTTTCATCGCTGATCCCGTCAACTTCAGCTGTGTGCTGAGTGGAGATAAGGATGGTGTCGATCGCCACAGGCTTGTCGTTCTCATACACCACGCTCACCTGGGTTTTGCCATCGGGGAGCAGATAGTTCAGGGTGTCGTTGTGGCGCACTTCCGCCAGCCGCCGCGACAACCGGTGGGCGAGGCTGATGGGCAGCGGCATCAGTTCCGGCGTTTCATTACAGGCGTAGCCGAACATGATTCCCTGGTCCCCGGCCCCCACCAGATCAAGGGGGTCGCCGGCATGGTCATCGGCTTCATTCACTCCCTGAGCAATATCCGGAGACTGCTGGTCGAGAGCCACAAGCACCGCACAACTGTTGGCATCAAAGCCACCGGCACGGGCGCCGCTGTAACCGATCTCCTTGATCACACTCCGCACCAGGTGGATGAAGTCCACCTTGGCTTTCGAGGTCACCTCGCCAGTGATCATGCATAAGCCGGTGTTCACCACGGTTTCGCAGGCCACACGGCTTGCAGGATCCTGCGCCAGCAAGGCATCAAGCACCGCATCGCTCACCTGATCACAGATCTTGTCCGGATGTCCCTCGGTCACCGACTCGGAGGTGAAGACATAACGGCTCATACTGATCGCGCCAATCGGGAGACTTTACGGGTTGGCGTTCAAGCCAAGATCTCGCCAGTGATTAAGCAGATGCGGTGCCGATGGGAGCACCGGTGGCAGGGTCCATCCGCCTCGATAGCCGATCACACAGCCGATACCGGCTTGACGGGCCATGGTCAGATCGGTTTCGGCATCTCCAATCAGAGCGCAATGTTCAGGCTCTAGGTTCATGCGGTTGCAAAGTTGATGCACCGCCTGCGGATCCGGTTTACGCGGTGTGTCATCAGCACTCCAGCTGTCGCTGAACAGATTGGAAACAGCGTGGTGAGCCAGAAAATTCTGGATGCCAAGACGTGTGTCGTTGCTGATCACTGCCAGTTGCACTCCACCGGCATGCAACTGGCGAATCACTGATGCCGCATGCTCCATCAGCGGGCTGGGCTCTGGCTGGCCTATGGGCTGTTGATCAACGCTGTTAAAGCAGCGTTCCGCCAAGGACAGACCCTCCGCCCAGTTGCAGCCCAGCAGACAGAACACCGTGGCAGTTGAGGTCAGATTGTCCTGTCGCGCTGCGACGGCCAAGGTGCCTCCTGGGTGTAAAGCCCCGTTCTGGAGGCCAAAAGCTCGGCTGAGGATTTGGCGCAGATCCTTTGTTGGAGTCCCTTTAGTCGCGCTCCAGAGATCCACGGCAGCGCTGATTCGGCGTTCGGCCAGATCCAGCAAGTGGGGCTCGCTATGAGAAAGGGTGCCGTCCTTGTCGAACAGCACCCCGTGGATGGTGCCGATGGGGTGTCCCTCCAGCAGCAGTTGGGCCATTGGGCTCAGACCATCATCGAGCTGATCGGATCCTCACCATCCTCCGCTTGTTCCATCAGCATCTGCTTGTAGCGGGCTGCCATCTCTTCCGCCTTCTCGAACACCTTCTGGGGATCGGTCAGCATGTCGCCCGGTTCGGGCTCGAGGGCCTTGGTCGAAAGGGAAATCCGGCCACGTTCGGCATCGAGGTCGATGATCATCACCTTCATCTGATCATTCACGTTCAGCACCGAGTGGGGAGTCTCGATGTGCTCGTGGCTGATCTCGGAGATGTGCAGCAATCCGCTGACACCACCGATATCGATGAAGGCGCCGTAGGGCTTGATGCCACGGACGGTGCCGATCACAACTTCACCCACCTCCAGGCGGTTCATCTTCCGCTCGACTAGGGCGCGGCGATGGCTGAGCACCAGGCGGTTGCGCTCTTCGTCAACCTCGAGGAATTTCAGAGGCAGGAAGTCGGCGACCAGTTCTTCCTTCGGCTTGCGGGTGCTGATGTGGGAGCCGGGGATGAAGCCCCGCAGGCCCTCAACGCGCACCAGGGCACCACCACGGTTGGTGGCGAACACCTCGGAGTAAATGGTGGCATCTTCCTTCTGAAGCTGGCGAACCCGCTCCCATGCCCGCTGGTATTCGATCCGGCGGATCGACAGGGCCAGCTGACCGTCCTCGTTCTCCTCACTCATGATGAAGAACTCACGGATCTCGCCGGGCTGAAGCACGTCGCTCAGACCCTCGACCCGGTTGATCGACACCTCCTGTAGAGGCATGAATGCGGCGGTCTTCGCACCGATATCGATCATGGCGCCCTTCGATTCCAGGGCGAACACGGTCCCGTTGACGATGTCGCCGGGCTTGAAGTTGTAGTCGTACTTGCTCAGCAGAGCCGCGAACTCATCCAGCGTGAACCCGGCGTCGTCCAGGTTGCGGGGATTGGCTCTGCTGGAAGGATCGTCTGCAGAGGGGACATCCTCAGGGATGGCCAATTCCTCGGCTTCAAAAGCTTCTTCTACAGAGGCCACGGCAGCCGTGGAGTCCGTACCGGCCTCTTCGATTGCATCGGCTTTTACGTCCTGGACCTGGTCCTCGGTGGGAGTCGCAGACATCGGGTTTGGGCGGTCTACCTCAGGTGGGTAGTTCGAATGAGTCGCAAAAAGCGCCCGCCAGCGCTTTGCGGAGAATGTCCGATTTTACAGATCGCTGGTTCTTCAGCCGACGGCTGCCAAATGGCCCTTGCCTTGGTCTTTATTCATGGTCTCCAAGGTGGAGATGAAATCATCGATGCCGCGGAACTGGCGGTAAACGGATGCAAAGCGGATGTAGGCCACTTCGCTGACGTCCTTGAGCTGGCTGAGCACGATTTCACCAATTTCAGTGCTGCTCACCTCACGGCCACTGCGTTGCTGCAGTTTCAATTCCAGATCTTCAACCAGGGTTTCGAGCTGTGTGGCGCTCAAGCCGGTCTTTTCGCAGGCTCTGTTCAAACCGTGGAGCAATTTGCTTCTGCTGAAGATCTCCCGACTCCCGCTGCGTTTCACCACTGTGATCGGCACTGTTTCCACCCGTTCGTATGTGGTGAAACGGACTTCACAGTTCAAACATTCCCTTCTTCGTCGAACGCTGCGACCACCATCAGCAGCGCGAGATTCAAGGACGCGGCTGTCTGTGTTTTGGCACGAGGGGCACTGCACGCCCTAATCACTCAAAAAGATGTACCAACTTTAGACATTGATTTGAGTCTTGAGAAGGGCCTTCAAGTCAACAGTCTTATGGATGAGCTGCTGAGATTGTTTGCACTGGAATGAGACTCGACGTTTTTAGGACCGATGACGAGATCATTGGCCAATGGAATGCATGAAGACATGAAAAAACCCCGCCGAAGCGGGGTTGATGAATCGAACTTGAATCACTTTCCGATCTTTGGGGGATCGCGGAAGGCAATTGCAAAGAACAGGGTGGCAATTGCCAGAGTGAGAATGAGGACGTAAGCGAAGCTTTCCATCGGGACACTCCTTGGAGGGAATCAGTTGAGGGGGCTTCCTGCGGGAGGTACGTAACCCTCGGGAAGACGGCGGGTGGATTTGTCGCCAAGTTTCTGGAACAGGCCGAATTCAACCTGATCTCCGAGATCAGGATCGATACCGGCGAACACATCCCGGTACAAGGTCCGAGCTCCGTGCCAGATATGACCGAAGAAGAACAGCAGGGCGAACGTTGCATGTCCGAATGTGAACCAGCCACGGGGTGAACTGCGGAACACACCGTCGGAACCGTAAGTCTCACGGTCGAAGTCGAAGGCTTCGCCCAGCTGGGACTTACGAGCTAAACGTTTGACGTCAGCTGGTTCCGTGAAGCTCTGTCCATCGAGGGCGCCTCCGAACACCTGGGCTGTGACACCCACCTGCTCGAATGAATACTTGGCTTCAGCCCGACGGAAGGGAATGTCAGCGCGAACGATGCCTTGCTCATCCTCGAGGACGACAGGGAAGTTCTCGAAGAAGTTGGGAAGTCGACGAACCTGAAGTTCACGACCTTCCTTGTCGGTAAAGACAACGTGACCCACCCATGACGTCGCGAGACCATCACCATTCACCATTGGGCCTACGCGGAATAGACCACCTTTGGCCGGGCTGTTGCCGACGTAATCGTAGAAAGCAAGTTTCTCTGGAATGGCCGCATAGGCGTCCTTGCGACTGAGGCCATCGTCCATCGCGGTCTGGACACGGCGATTGATTTCAGTCTTGAAATAGCTCTGATCCCACTGGTAACGAGTGGGGCCAAACAACTCAACAGGTGTAGCTGCGGAGCCGTACCACATGGTTCCAGCAACGATGAATGCTGCGAAGAACACAGCTGCGATCGCACTGGCAAGAACTGTTTCGATGTTGCCCATCCGAAGAGCCTTGTAGAGGCGCTCAGGTGGACGTGTGGTGATGTGGAAAATTCCGGCAATGATGCCGACGATGCCAGCTGCAATGTGGTGGGCAACGATGCCACCAGGGTTGAAAGGGTTGAAACCCTCTGGCCCCCATGAGGGTTGAACTGCCTCCAGATGCCCTGTAACTCCGTAGGGGTCTGAAATCCACATGCCAGGACCAAACACACCCGTTAGGTGGAAGGCTCCAAAACCGAAGCAACCAAGGCCTGCGAGCAGGAGGTGAATGCCGAAGATCTTTGGCAGGTCCAGTGCGGGTTCACCGGTGCGTGGGTCTTGCCAGATCTCAAGATCCCAGAAAGTCCAGTGCCAGATGGCGGCCAACATCAACAGGCCTGAAAAAATGATGTGAGCGGCAGCAACACCCTCGAAGCTCCAGAAGCCGGGGTCGACACCGGTTTCACCGGTGATGCTCCAGCCTCCCCAGCTGCCAGTCACGCCCAGGCGGGACATGAAAGGCATCACGAACATGCCCTGACGCCACATGGGGTTCAGGACAGGATCGGACGGGTCGAAGATGGCGAGCTCGTACAAAGCCATGGAGCCGGCCCAGCCGGCAACTAGGGCTGTATGCATGAGGTGCACTGCCAGAAGGCGTCCCGGGTCATTGATGACAACGGTGTGCACCCGATACCAGGGCAATCCCATGGGTAAGGTTCGGGGAACAGGACCACGCTCGGGCGCAGTCAGACGTTGCCGATCGTAGAGGCATCAACCCAGATACCGACTGAAGCTCTATCAGCTGAAACGTGCGGTGACAGAATTTTGCCCTGATAGGCATTCACAAAATGCAACGCTTTCTCTCATAGGGTTGGCGCGCTTTTGACATTCCTTCCATGCCGGTCATCCGTTTCGTTCGCGAAGGCCGAGATGTGGAATGCTTCCCGGGTGAAAACCTTCGGGACATTGCCCTTCGGGAAGGTATTCAGCTTTATGGCCTCAAAGGCCAGCTCGGGAACTGTGGAGGCTGTGGTCAGTGCAGCACATGTTTTGTTTCGGTTGTCGACGAATCTGGGCGTGAGGCTTTGACGGCTCGAACCGCCGTCGAGGAAAGCAAATTGCGTCGTCGGCCTGATGAGTGGAGGCTGGCCTGCCAGGCCCTGGTGGAACGATCTGCTCTGGTGCTGACCCGCCCGCAAGTGCGTCTGCCTGAGGCCGAACAACGACTGCAGGCTGCCCGTCAAGCTCCCCTTCCTGAGGGACCGGTTGCATGGCCCACTCCCCCCGGAATGGAAGAGTCGGATGAAGAACTTGATGGGATGTCGGAAGCGATCACTGCAAAGGCCGATGAAGAGGCCTGACACTCGTGTGAGATCAATGGACTCCCGGTGATACGTTCGCCTGGACCCTTTCTGCGGCCATGGAAACCAACGATCTCGGATTCGTCGCCAGCTTGCTGTTCATTCTGGTGCCGGCGATCTTCCTGATCGTGCTTTACATCGGCACGAACGACTCCTGAACTTCAGTTGCGCTCTGGTTCTCGAACCAGCAGAACCGGAGCGGGTGCATGCACGCGAATGTAATCGCTGACTGATCCACCCAGAAGTTTGTCCAGATCGACCAGGCCTCGGGCTACAAGGGGGCGTCGATCCTGGGATGCAATGACAAGTAGATCGGCGTTGCATTCGACAGCACCTCTGCAGACCGATCGACCAATGTCCTGGCCCTCGACGGTGAGGGGTTTGAACTCGATCCCGTAAGAACGTGCTTTCTGAGCGGCGGCCTCGAGAAGTTGATCGGCTTTGCTTTTCCCGCCACGAGAAGGGGACGTTGCTTGAGCCACAACATGGACTCCTGTAAGGACTCCATCGGGAATCTCCCGCACCATCTCGCAGGCAGTGCGAAGAGCGTCTTCACCCACGCCCGTGCCGTCGATGGTGACCATGACGCGATTCACACGGCGGACGTACAGGTCGTCACGGACCAGCAGCATCGGTCGTGTTGACAGCTGGAAAACGTACTGACTGGTGCTGTTGGCCAGAATCGATTGGAGTCTGCCCAGCCCGCGAGATCCCATCACGATCAGGTCGCAGTTCTCCTCTTCGGCAACTTTCAAGACGGTCTGCTTTGTATCGCCTTCGCGCACGATTGATTTGACGCGATTGGGGTCCAGGCCCATCCGAGTGATTGCACTTTGGATCAGGTATTCAGCTTCAGCGCGGTGGTCATCAGCGCCCGCCTGCATCTGCTCAGGCACCACATGCAACAAGCTCACTCCAGCGGCTTTCAGGCTGGGGATGTCCTGAAGCATCCGAACCATTTCTTCCACATGTCCCTTGCCGGAGTCGGCGATCAGCAGATTTCGGAACACGGGAATCGGGCAGTCTTCCAAGAAGCCTATGGGGAAGATTTCAAATGAATGGAAAGCTGCCGAACAGCGTTACGCCCCAACCATGGCGACTTGAAAAGAGGGTTTTGCCGCAGCACACGGATCATGCCGGTGTGATGTGGCATGGCGCCTATGTGGCCTGGCTGGAGGAGGCGCGAGTTGAGGCACTGGCGTCAGCTGGTCTCGACTACGCCGAGATGACGGGGATGGGGATGGAGATGCCCGTGGTGTCGCTTCGGCTTCAGTACCGCCGAGCCTTGCGCCATGGCGACTGCGTGACGCTTGAAAGTCGATGTCTGCCACCCTCCGGAGTGCGCTGGCCCTGGCAATGCTCCCTCTTGGTACAGCGCCAGGTGATGGCCGAGGCCGAGGTGGATCTGGTCTTTTTGCGGGAAGGACGCGTGCTGAGGAAGGAGCCGCCGGCCCTGGCTGAGGTGATGCAGGCGCTGCGGCGCGGCCCGCAGACCTAGCGATCAGTACAGTAGTTTATATGTACTACATGCGCTGCAATGCGTGGTTGGTGGTGGCTTTGGAGCGGATGTCCGGGTCTTGGTTCTGCCCGTATGGCGGCTCTTCAGGCCGTATCGATCGAGCAAAATTCCAGTTTGAACGAGCTGTGGAACTGGCCTGGATCGCGCCTGCAGCGAACGCTGGGCTGGTCCGATTCGGTGATGGCGTCGCTTGATCGCTACCGGTCCAGCTTGGGACTTTCCCCAGATCTGACGGTGCCGGTTGATGTGTTGTTGCCGATGGACCCCACTTGGCCGACCAGCCTGAATCGGCTGGAGCGACCTCCCGTGGCTCTTTATCGCAAAGGAGACGATGGCCTCTTGCCGTCTCTGGCGAAGCGGCGAGCCATCGCGGTGGTCGGCACGCGTGCGGCTTCCAGCCATGGCCTGCAAATGGCTGAACAACTGGGCCGGTCTCTGGCAGAGGCTGGCTGGCCAGTGGTGAGTGGCTTGGCCGAAGGGATTGATGCGGCTGTCCATCGTGGCTGTCTGTCGGCTGGAGGTTCTCCCGTCGCTGTTCTCGGTACGCCCTTGAGCCGCACCTATCCAAGCCACCACATCGCTCTTCAAGAGTCGGTGGGTACTCAGGGGTTGCTGCTCACTGAGCTCAGGCCAGGTCAACGCGTTCAACCGGGCCATTTCGCAGCACGGAACCGGTTGCTTGTGGCGATGGCTTCGGCGCTGGTGGTCGTGGAGTGTCCGGAGCGCAGTGGAGCGCTGATCTCAGCACGGTTGGCTTCCACCCTGAATTGCCCGGTCTGGGTGATCCCGGCAGACGCTGCACGGTGGTCGGCCCGCGGCAGCAATCGTTTGCTGCAGGATCAGGCGGCTGCGCTCCTGACCCCAGAGGATCTGATCGATCAGCTGGGCTGCGGGCCACAGCAGCTCAATGAAGTTGATTGCAACATCACTGGCTTGCTTGATGCTCTGGGAGAGGGCGCCAATCTTGACGAGCTCGTCGCCACTCTGAACCGACCGGCTCCAGGCCTTTTATCGGATCTCGTTTCGCTGGAACTGTCTGGCCGAGTGGTATGTGAATCTGGATTCCTCTGGAAACCCTCACAGCGGTGAAGGAAGACCAGGCTCTGACCGGAGCCTCATTGCTGGAATGGCGCCGTCAGCAGCTCTTACGCGGAGGGAGGGCCGTTGATCTCGACTGGTTGCTGGATCTGTCCGGTGGAATCTCCTGGTCGTCCTTGCAGCAGTTGCGCATTGACCCAGATCGCACGGTTCAACCCAACTGTTCGTTGAGGATTCTGGAAGAGCAATGGAATCAACACCTCGCTAAAACCATCCCGCTCCAGCACATTGTTGGGCGCTGCCCTTGGCGTGATGTGGAACTGGAGGTTTCACCAGCAGCGCTGATCCCTCGACAGGAAACTGAGTTACTGCTGGATCTGGCGGTGCAGCGAATCGGGCGAACACCGATACGGCGTTGGGCTGATCTGGGTACTGGTTCCGGAGCCCTGGCGGTTGTGCTGTCGAGTGAATGGCCCGAGGCCGACGGCCACGCCGTCGATCTCAGCTCTGCTGCACTGTCTCTGGCTAAGCGCAATCTGCAGCGATGCGTGCCGCTGCATCACTGCCGACTTCACTGCGGCAGTTGGTGGGAACCGCTGAAAGATTGGTGGGGGCAGTTTGATCTGGTGCTCACCAACCCTCCTTACATCCCTTCAGGTCTCGTAGCCGGACTCCATCCCGTGGTTCGAGACCATGAACCGCACCTGGCCTTGGCCGGTGGCGAGGATGGCCTGGATGCCATCCGTCGGTTGCTGGCGCATGCGGGTTCGGCCCTGTCGCCTGGAGGACAGTTGTTGCTGGAGCACCATCACGACCAAAGTGCAGCAGTCCTTGAGCTCATGGAGCAAGCCGGCCTTGTGGAGCGGGAGGCTGTTCCTGATCTGCAGGGTGTGTTGCGTTTTGCCATCGCCGGTCGTCCAGGAGCAGGAAGCACATGACGCGTGTTCTCAGCCCCGAACACCTGGCACCCCATCTGATGGATGGTGGCGTTGCTGTAATCCCCACCGACACCGTCGTCGGTCTGGCGGTCGCTCCTGTCTGGGCATCGAGCATCTGGAGATTGAAGCGCCGGCCTGCGGATAAACCCCTGATCCTGATGGGGGCCTCCATGGATGCTCTCCTGAACCAGGTCTGCGTGGATTGCCACGACGATGCCCAAAGGCTTGCCGAGAAGTTCTGGCCTGGAGCCCTCACCTTGGTGCTCCCGGCCCAGGGACAGGTGCAGGATGCTCTTAATCCTGGGGGGAGCAGCCTTGGCGTGAGGATTCCGGACTGCGATTTGACGCGGTTGCTGCTGGATCGAACCGGTCCCCTGGCCACTAGCAGTGCCAATCCATCCGGGGAACCGTCTGCCATGACAGCAAGGGCAGCCTCCTCTTATTTCCCAGACCTGCCGCTGTTGGGTCCTCAGCCTTGGCCACAACACTCCGGTCAGGCCAGCACCGTGATTGCCTGGCGGGGGCCGGGCCAGTGGCAGCTCCTGCGAAGCGGTGCTGTCATCCCTATGGAGCTGCAGACACCGGATTGATCACATTGTTGGTTCTGGTCACGGCTTTCATGACTCTTCTTCACTGGGCCTTTCAACCGTTGGAGGCCATTGCCGTACCCCTGCTGAATTTGAGCGGCATCGGCTGGATCGTCTTTGGCGGACTGATCTGGTTAGTGGCCGGCCGACCTGCAGGACAGGATGATCGGTAACGGTTGGAAGCCGGCTAACGGATTTGAACCGATGACCTTCGCTTTACAAAAGCGCTGCTCTACCACTGAGCTAAGCCGGCAGTGGCTCCATCGTAAGCATCCATAGGGCCAGTTCCAGACGGTTGTTGCAACCGGTTTTGAGCAGCGCTCTGCTGATGTGGCACTCAACGGTGCGATGACTCACCACAAGCCTCGCCGCGATGGCCCTGTTGCTTAATCCCTCCAGCAGAAGGGAGGCGACACGATGCTCGGAGGCGGTGAGCCGAGCGTTTCTGGACATTCAATTCTTGTTTCTGCAGGAAGGATTCCCCTTGGAGCAAGCTGATTGATCAGAGGGTGCGTCGAATCGGCAAGTTGGCAACAAGGGCGGTGACCCGGTCCTCAGTTTCCAGGCTCACATCTGTTTCGGAAAGGTCGATTTCCACGTATCGAGAAACCACCTCGAGGATTTCCCTTCGCATCTGTTCCAGCAGCTCTGGATTGAGGTCGCTGCGGTCATGAGCCAGAACCAGCTGAAGGCGTTGGCGGGCTGTATCGGCACTGGCCGTTTGACGCCCAAGCAATTTGTCGATCAGATCTTGAAGGGTCATCGGTTTAAAAAATCTTTGTTTGCATCAGTTCGCGCATCTTGGCGCGCAGTCCTCGACGGATCTTTGCGGGATCCATGAGCGGAATGTCTTCTCCTTGAAGACGTCCGGCAATGTTGCTGTAGGCACGGGCTGCCGGTGAGCCTCCGTCGCTCAGGGTCAGGGGTTCACCTCGGTTCGTGCTCACGATCACCTGTTCGTCTTCAAAAACCAGCCCCAGCAGCGGCAACGCCAGGATGTCGGTGACGTCGTCCACCGAAAGCATCTCTTGGGACGACATCATTTTTGGGCGAACGCGGTTCAACACGAGCTGGACTGGAGAGACGCCCTGGGTATTGAGCAACCCGATCACCCGGTCCGCATCACGAACGGCAGCCACCTCCGGTGTGGTGATCACCAGGGCTTCCCGTGCAGCTGCCGCCGCGTTCTTGAATCCGTCCTCGATGCCGGCTGGGCAATCGATCAGAACGTAATCAAACCGCTCCTCCAATAAGGCAACAATCGCTTGCATGTCTTTGGGAGTCAGCCATTCCAGCATTCGCGGGTTTCCCGCCGGAAGCAGGGACAGATTCGGTTCCTGCTTGTGTTTCACCAAGGCTTGTTCCAGCCGACAGGTTTCAGCAAGAACTTCCTGAGCGGTGTACACGATCCGGTTCTCGAGGCCAAGCAGCAAATCCAGATTTCGCAGTCCGAAATCTGCGTCCAGAACAACGGTGCTTGCCCCACTCCGTGCCAGGGCGATGCCGAGATTGGCAGTGGTGGTCGTTTTTCCGACGCCGCCCTTGCCCGAGCAGATCAGGATTGTTCGCGTCGTAGACACCAGGCGCTCACAGGTATCGGGTCAGACTAGGCATCGCTTCGTCGGTGACAACCTGATCAGCGAATGCTCCTGGTCTCTGCGGGTTCGATCACAATCACCCCTTGATCGAGTCGCGCTTGTTCCGTCAGGCCATCCAGAGGTTGATCCTCCGGGCCTCGAGCCACGGCGTTCGAGATTCTGAGCTGTACCGGCCGCAGATGCAGGGCAACAATTTTTGCCTTGGTGCTGCCATGACAGCCGGCATGGGCTATCCCCCTCAGTCGTCCCCAAACCATTACGTCTCCACCGGCACTGACGCGCGCTCCGGGGTTCACATCCCCGTAAATCAGAACGTCCCCATCGCACTGCAAATGGTCTCCGGATCGCAATGTTCCTCGATGAACAAGGAGTCCGTTCTGCTCTTCGTTTTTTGGAGTTGGTTGTGCCCCAGCGTCGTCCAGATGAACGTTCAGTCCAAGGGCTGCAGCGCTCACAACGGTTTTGGGATGCCGGCTGCAAAGCCATCGCAGCCGGCATCCCATGCCATCCAAGATCTGCAGCAGCTGCTGCAGATCAGAACAGTTGAGATTCCAGTCACCGCAATCCAGCTCCACCAGGTTGCTGGGTTCTTGATCCAGCAATCCAGGCAGAGCATCTTTCCAATGTTGTGAGCGGTGGTCCGGTAGCTGCAGGGTCACCCTTTTGTCGCCATGGATGATTCGGCCAATTCAACCTCGATGGCTCGCTTCAGCCCAGCCTGAATTTCCCGGGGGTGAATGAGCCAGGAGGTGGCGGCGGGTCGGGACAGGCTGGCCACCAGCGGTGAAGCATCTTCAAGGGCCTGCAAGTGCTCACCATCCCAGAGCCGCAGGCCGCCTCGATAGCGGAGGTATCCACGGGTTTCCTGATGCCTCAATCCACAGCACAGTGCTGGATCAAGACCGTTCTGTTCCGCCAGGCGTCCGCAGATCGCTAGCAGTTTGAGCTGCCCTTCACGGTTGAATCGCTCGACTCCTGTGGCCTTGAGCAAATCTCGATCCAAAAAGCGGCGGCAGAGATCACTCAGCTGAGGCGAGCCTTCCTCCTTCCATCGCTGCAGGTGATAACCCGTTCGCAGGTCATCGTTCCCGAGAAAGTCATCAAGGGTTAAAGCATCGCTCGCCCACAGCCAGCGGTGCATCACGGCATCGGCCCAGATCGATTGGGGCCCCAGTTGCCGAGCGGTTTGCACAAGCCGCTCGAGCAGCCAGTTGCACACCACATTGAGCCGATGGTTGTAAACGCTGCGATACATCAAATTGCGCACCACCAGGTAGTGCTCCACGGCCATCAGTCCTTTGGGATGGATCGCCAGCTCGCCATCGGGGGCCAGGGTCAGTGCTGACAGGATCCGTTCAAGGTCCAGTTGCCCGTATTGCGTTCCGGTGCTGTAGCTGTCCCGCAGCAGGTAATCGAGACGGTCGCAGTCGAGCTGGCTGCTCACCAGTTGTTTGACCAGGGGGCGGGGAGATTGGCCGCTCTCCAGCAGGTCGGCTACGGCCCCTGCGGTTCCGGGTGCGTAGGTCTCAAGACAGTCCTTGATGCGGGGGTGGTGGCGGATGACTCGAGCCGACCAATCCTCGTGCCGCATGCCGAACATCTCCTCACCGGTATGACTCAGTGGCCCGTGACCGAGGTCATGCAAAAGGGCCGCGGCGTACACCAATCCGCGGTGGGGTTCGAGACCAGGGTCCTGGATCACCAGCCGACCGAACGCTTGTCGCGCGAGGTGAAAGACCCCCAACGAGTGGGTGAAACGGCTTGATTCCGCTCCGTGGAAGGTTAAAAAAGCTGGTCCCAGCTGCCGCACGCGTCTGAGCCGTTGAAACGGGGCGCTGTCCACCAGGTCCATGACCATGGCTTCCGCCGGCTGATTGCGATTGAGCTGGATCCCGCCATGGAGAGGGTCGTGGTAGGTCCGTTGGCTCATGCGGGGGGCTCATCCGGAGCCTCTGCTTCCAGAAGGGCTTCCATCCATTGTTCCGATTCGTTTAACCAGCGGTCACCATCACCATCCGGATTGAGTGGTTCGGGGTCTGAAAGCAAACGGTCCGGTGCAATGCCTTCCCCCTGAATGTCACGTCCGTTGGGGGTGACGTACCCGGCAACGGTCACTGCCAACCCGCTGCCATCGCTGAGATTGGTCAGCGTCTGGATCAGCCCCTTGCCGTAGGTCCGGCTTCCCAGAAGGGTGGAGCGTTCGTTGTCCTGAAGAGCTCCGGCCAGGATTTCGCTGGCGCTGGCTGTCCCACCGTTCACCAGGGTCAGCATGGGGCCGTCATAAAGCGTGCCCGGTCCAGCGGGGATCGCATCGTTGATCCCCTCACGGTTGCGGGTTTCAACGATGGTTCCGCCGGAGAGCAGGTCATCGGCAACGGCCAGTCCGGAACTGACCAATCCGCCCGAGTTGTTGCGCAGGTCGAGGATCAGCCCTTCGACATTTTTGTCCTGAAGCTCCTCCAGAGCCTGCTGCACCTGTTCAGGCACACCATCAGTGAATTGGGTGATCCTCAGGTAACCGATGGTGTGTTCGCCACTTCTGAGTCGTCGTGTCCGTACCGGTCTCAGGTCAACACTGCGCCGTTCAAGGGTCAGTTCGCTGGGGTCGCCGTCATCACCCGCAAGCATCAGCACCACCTGGGTGCCGACATCCCCACGCAATGCCGTAGCCGTCCCTTCCAATCCCAGATCCTTCACAGGAACACTGTCCACGGCCAGTAATTCGGTTCCGGAGCTCAAGTCGGCCTCTGCAGCTGGAGAGCCCTCCAGAGCGGAGATCACCACAACCTGGTCCGGTTGCTCCCCGGGGCCGAGTTGCAGACCGACTCCGCTGAGGTTGCCGTTGGTGCTGTTCTTCAAGGCGGCGTAATCCGCTGGTCGCAGCACGCGGGTGTAAGGGTCCCCGATGCTTGAGAGCATCACTTCGATTGCTCTGTAAGCGTCCTCACTGCTTTCAATACTTTTTTCGAGTGCCTTCTGGCGTTGGCGACGCCAGCGCACCTCGTCCAGATGGTCGGGATCGAGATAGCCCTGATTCACCAGCCTCCAGCTGTCCACAACCAGCTGCTGCGTATCACTCAGTGCAGGGACCTGCAGGGGTGCAGACAGCAGCAAAATGAGTCCGAGTATCAAGACACTCAGAGCTTTCAACCCCTGGGAGCTCCTGCGCCGCAGGCAGTCTGAAAGATCTTTAACAGTTGGATACATCACGGACCAGTCGACCCTTCGACAAGTGAGACCTGCGTAGACTTTCGCAACCCGAGCCCGCTTGTGCATGGCGAACTCATCCCCCGTTTACGACTGGTTCCAGGAACGTCTGGAAATCCAGGACATTGCTGATGACATCAGCTCGAAATACGTCCCGCCCCACGTCAATATCTTCTATTGCCTGGGCGGCATCACATTGGTTTGCTTCCTGATCCAGTTCGCCACTGGATTCGCAATGACCTTCTATTACAAGCCGACCGTCGCGGAGGCTTACAAGTCGGTCGAATACCTCATGACCGACGTCAGTTTTGGATGGTTGATCCGTTCCGTCCACCGGTGGAGCGCCTCGATGATGGTGCTGATGCTGATTCTGCATGTGTTCCGCGTTTACCTCACCGGTGGTTTCAAGCGTCCCCGTGAGCTCACCTGGGTGACCGGCGTCACCATGGCCGTGATCACGGTCTCCTTCGGGGTTACGGGGTATTCCCTTCCATGGGATCAGGTGGGTTATTGGGCTGTGAAAATTGTGTCTGGTGTTCCCGCTGCCATTCCCGTGGTTGGCGATTTCATGGTGGAACTGCTTCGCGGCGGTGAGAGTGTTGGGCAATCCACCCTCACTCGTTTCTATAGCCTTCACACATTCGTCATGCCCTGGTTGCTGGCGGTGTTCATGCTCATGCACTTTCTGATGATTCGGAAGCAGGGCATCTCTGGCCCCTTGTGATCTGCGTTTCTACTGTTCCTTCAACGCCTGGACTAACCGATGCACATTCTCAAGAAGCCTGATCTTTCCGACCCCAAGATGCGGGCCAAGCTCGCCAAGGGCATGGGGCACAACTACTACGGAGAGCCAGCCTGGCCCAACGATCTCCTCTACATCTTCCCGGTGGTGATCCTTGGCACCATCGCTTGTGTGGTTGGCCTGGCTGTGCTGGACCCTGCGATGCTCGCGGATAAGGCTGATCCCTTCGCTACGCCACTGGAAATCCTGCCTGAGTGGTATCTCTATCCTGTTTTCCAGATCCTTCGTGTCGTTCCCAACAAGCTTCTAGGGATCGCTCTACAAACTCTGGTCCCTCTGGGCTTGATGCTGGTTCCTTTCATCGAGAGTTTCAACAAGTTCCAGAACCCATTCCGTCGCCCTGTGGCCATGGCTGTGTTCTTGTTTGGAACCGCTACCACCATCTATCTCGGTATTGGTGCTGCACTGCCCATCGACAAGTCGCTCACGTTGGGACTGTTCTGACGTCCAATCAGCATCGTTTTCGGCTTTTCGTTTCAACCCCTGTCTGGTTCAGGCAGGGGTTTTTTGTTGGGATGGCTAAAGCCCCGAATCCAGATGCAGCATCAGCACGTCATCAGGATTGACTCGCAGGAAATGGTGCAACAGCAGAAACCCGACGATGGTCCAGGTCTGATAAGTGCGTGATTGCTGTCCGACCCAGGTTCCAGTGGGTCCGTCGAAATATTCAGCCCACTGCTGACGGGGCAATTGATTGAGGTGACTCCAGTAGCACTCATCGAGCAGCGTTTTCATCTGGGTCATCAGAAGCATGTCCGCATGGGGATGGATGCGTTCGTGCAACAGGATTGAAGCTCCGAAATACCAAAGCAGACTTGGCCAGTGGCCGCCGTTGTGATAGCTGCCAGGCCAGTTCTTGGGGTCAGACCCGGTTCTGTTTTCCCATTCCACCCCTTCCATGGGGGGGTGGCAGATACGCATTGGCATCTGAGCCATTAGATGCTGTCGGTTGTGATGCACCAGTCGGAACAGAGCACGTTGCTGGGGTGCTGTGAGCAGTCCGAACAGGCATCCGAGTGAATTGCCCAGGCTGTAGAAACGGAAATCAGGTCGACCTGTTCGCATGTTGCCGATCAGGTAACCGCCGCGATTTTCGAGCCAGTCCTGCAGCCAGGCAGGGATCACTTGAGGCTGCACATTGAATTCATTCTGGTATTGATTGTCTCCGTATTGCTCCGTCGGTCTTCGCCGCAGCACCTGCATTGTTTTGCTGGTCACCCAGTAGTGCTTCAGAAGGTATTGGCGTAGGTCATGCATCCAGCTCCGGCTTAACCGGAGCCGTTCCTCGAGCAGAGCGCTGTTGGTGTGGCGCTGGCAGAGATCCATCAGTTCAATGCTGCTTCGCAGAGCTGCAAACAGCAGCACTTCCACTTCCAGGGGTGCTCCCCAGACATCCATCGGACGATCAATCATGAAGGCGCAGTCCGGGACGAACAGCACCGGGGTCCCCTCAAAGCTGGGGTGAAGAACGAGGTCGAGGAGCAGATGCAGACCGCGTTGAACCTTTTGACTGCGTCCGAATTCGGTATCGCCACTGCGCTTTACATAGATCCAGCAAAGAATCGGCCACCAGAGGCTGGCATCAACGGAGGTGATGCGTCCGATGGAGCGCTGGCCGTAATCGGCCACCAGTTCGTTGTCCTCTTCCACAAAGCTGGTGGGAAAGACCCCACGGGTCTGAACACTGGTGCTCTGCAGATCCAGGCAGACCGAGAGGAACTGCCGGACGATGGCGTATCGACCCTGAAGCAACAGGTAGATCATCACGGGAACGTTGTCCCTCAGGAAGATCTCGCCGTAATTCAGTGCTTCTTCGTGGTTGGGATGTTCCAGGGCAGCAACGCTGCCGGCCAGTTCTCCCTGAATGTTGATCAACGTTCGCTCGAAGTGCTCTTGGGCTTTCTGCACCACGTGCTCTTCTTTTGAACTCGGCCTGAACCGCGTGCTCCGTTCGGTGAAGCCCCTGGTCATCCGCGCCTTCACGTCTAAGAAAAAACTAGTAGTGGCAGGGGGTTTCGCCAGTGGAAGTAACTCTGCAGATGTTGTTGGAGGTCATCGCTTGCTTAGTGGAGGGTTAAGGAGCTATGTTTATGGACTGCACGGGACCGCGAGGTTGTGTTGCAGAACTGGAGCCTG
>CAJWLE010000008.1:0-20476 GCA_913042965.1 uncultured Synechococcus sp. | reverse complement strand
CGGATTGATGGAGCGTTCCTTGACCGGCATGCGTTTGAGTTTGCCCACCCCACCTGGATCGAACCGGCGACATTCCAATGTTTCAATGCGTGATCGTCTGCAACCACCCTCCGACAGCCCCATCGTTGTCCCATCGATCGCGCCCATGCAGATTGTCAACCATGAGAGTCCTCGCTGCAGCCTGTTTTGCTCTGATCGCCACGTCAGGCCCTGCCCTGGCTCAAAAGGCTGATGAATGCCTTCCTTATTTGGCTGTTTCCGAGTTCATCACGTCAATGAAAGAGGGTGAAGAGCCTGAAAAAGCCTTTGAACGCTCCATGAGCAAAAACTTTGATGGAACCGAGAGCTGTGCAGCCCAGATCAATGCTGAATTCCAAAGAAGGACTATGCCAGCGCCATTTGAGTAGATGACCCGCTGTGGTGGTGAGCTTGGGCTGATCCAGCTCAACAGACTGGTTAAGGCCTGCCTGTCTTGTTCAGGTATTGATGCTCACCATCAGTCATTCATAGATGGCGCGACAAATGTCGCAGCGCCTGGCCGATAGAAAGCGAAAAGGATTCTCACTCTTGCCGCACTACTGCTGTTGGTGCAACGCCTGGTTGTTCGGTGGCGCAACGGCAGGTTCTAATCCACTCCTTCATCCACGCTTGTTCTTCGCTTCTGATCCGTTGCGTATTTGGATGACAACCATCCATCGCATCGTGTTGGGGATCAACAAATACGGTGCGGTTGTCCTCTCCTGTTGCCATTGATCAATCATGCATTGAAGGACTTGCTTCTGTGCTGGCGTGGCGGTCAACGTGTTCAAAGCAGCCGCGACGAAGCGATTCCGAGGGAGAGATGAACAGGACCGACGCCTACCCCAGCTGGCTGGGATTCATTGGGCTCTACCTCCGCATCGGCCTGCTGGGATTCGGTGGACCCCAGGCCCACATGGCCCTGCTGCGATCGGAGCTGGTGGAAGGTCGCCACTGGTCGACGGCGGAGCAGTTCGACGAAGGTCTGGTGCTCTGTGAGGCCCTGCCTGGACCGGCATCCAGTCAGATGGCGATCTACCTGGGGTGGCTTCAACGGGGGTGGCGCGGCGGCCTGGTCAGTGGCATCTGTTTTTTGCTGCCCGGTCTGCTGATCGTTCTGCTGCTGAGTGAGCTGTGGCGCTCGGGTCAATCAAGCGAGTTCTTCACGACAGCGTTGGCCACGGTGCAGCCGGTGATGGCCGCCATTATCTGGACGTTTGCCTGGAAGCTGTTGCGCGACCGCCGGGAGCGCTGGCAGAGGAAGACGGCGCTGGCGGTTGGCATCGGCGTACTGCTGAACGCTGTTCTGGCCTTACCGCTACCGGCAGGTCTGCTGCTGCTGGTGGCGGGGATGGCCCGGGTTCGGCTGCAACCTGCCAATCGCGACAACCCTGCAGATGATTCCAAGCAACAGAACAAGCTGTCAGGTTTGCTGATTCCATTGCCATTGGCGATGGCCCCATGGGCGATGACCGCCCCTGGACTGCTGGCCCAGATCTTCGGGCTGTTTTTCAAAACCGGACTGCTGGTCTTCGGCGGAGGGCTGGTGATCATTCCACTGCTGGAACAACAGGTGGTGCAGCAGGGCTGGCTGAGCGCTGGACAGTTTCTTGATGGGGTGACGATTGGACAGATCACACCTGGACCCGTGGTCCTCACCGGAGCATTTGTCGGCTATCAGGCAGGTTGGGTGCAAGGGGGAGCAGCCATGGCCGTGACGGGAGCACTTGTGGCGACGGCTGGTCTCTTCGCCCCCAGCTTCGGAATGATCCTGATCGCTACACCTCTGCTGCAACGGCTGCGAGGCCAGCCCAGGGTCAGAGGCTTCCTCGACGGAGTGCTTGCGGGGGTTGCCGGTGCCATGGCCGCTGCAGCTCTGTCGCTGAGCATCGCGGCACTTCAAGGTGGCTGGTTGATGCTTCAGGTTGCCGTTTTCGCGACTGCTCTCTGGCTCAGCCTGCACAGGAGCATCCGGCCTTTACCCCTGATTGCCGGTGGGATCCTGGTCGGCTGTGTCGTGACACTGCTGAGTTGACGTGAACCTCTTCCTGGTGGTGCTTGGCGGACGAAGCCGTGGCTGCCACATCGAACAACACGATGTGCGTTGGGTGGTGGGCGATGCAATAGACGACACCCTTACGGAACTTGTGCGTCAGTGGGGCGGCCTGCGCAGGGGTCTCCACCTCGACAGCTACAGGATGGTGAAGAGGGTGGATGGACACCATGTTGTTGTTCATCCAGGTGCAGCCACCGGCGACGCCACAGCATCGCAAAAGCTCTGGTTCGTCAATCTCGGGGGATATCGGGCCGATTCCATGGCCGAGCAGCACCACTTCGGTCTCGTGGTGGGCCGTTCCTCGGCAGCGGCCAAAGCCGCAGCCCGTCGACGCTGGCTCAGAGGCATGGAGCAGATCCACAAGGATGATCTGCACGAATTGGAACAGGATCCAGCCCTGGATGATCTGCTGCCGATCTCCGGCAACGGCCAGTGGCATCTGCAGCTGACACCTGTGGGAGATGGCGAAGATCCATCGGAAGCACCCGACTGGTTCGGCTACCGACCCATCTGAACAAAACAGGCCAGAGCACATCCAGTCACAGATTCCACAGTTATCAGACATCACCTCCGGTTCTTACATCCATACGGTTGATGCAGTCGCGAACAGTCGATGTTCAACCGTATGGGGCTTCTGGCCGCAGGGGCAGGAGCCGCACTGATGCTTGGCTGGATCTGCTCTCCACCGGCAGCCCAGGCCCATGGACGGCATCACCACCAACGAACCGGCAAGCAGAAAGCTTTCAACCATGGCTACCGACGCGGGTATCGCCATGCGCAGAGATATGTCTACCGAACAGGTCGTGCCGTTTACCGTCCAATCATCCAACCTGTCCGACCCGTGGTGATCAGGCCATACCGCGTGGCGCCTCACCGCTCCTGGTTCAGTGTTGGACTCGGATTTCCTCTCTGATAAAAGCCATCTCTGCCATGCAGGACCCAGACATCACAACGGAAGCGGGCGATGCCTGGCGAGATCACGTGCTGAATGAGGTGGTCGCGTTCCTGGATCAAAACCGGGACGCGATCATCGAGCGCTTCGAAGCTGGCCACAAAAAGGGCCTTTCAAGGCAGCAACTGGAGAAGAATGGGTTGCTTGATTTCGATGTGGCAATCACGCTCCATCGTGATCGAGGCAGTAATTTCGGGCTGGGATCAGGCTTCTTCAAAGCAAACCTCATCCGTTAAAAATTGAAGCCATTTCGTTCTTGCTTGAAAATGGCAACAACAAACGCAACTAAATGGCTATCAACCCAACCTTCCGTCCATTTTTATTGAAAAGCAACACCTTTCCTGGCAAAAGCAACGACTCCCTACATTTTCTTAGATCCAAGTCTTCTTTTTGACACAGGCCCTGTTCTTCCGCAATCTTAATGGCCTCGTGAACTTTAGGGACAAGGCCTTGGAACACATTGATTGACTTAAGCATGGGTTTCTGACCATCGTGAGGCTCGTGCCCCGTAAATACACCGTCGCAGTTATCTCCGGACATCAGATCCCAAAATCGAGTGATTCTTCAACCCATTTTCAATCGCTTTCAATCCCTCACTCGGTGGAAGACGGGCCCAGAGACAGAACCAAAGCCACGGCCTGCTCCTTCGGCATCAACAATGGAACAAAAAGAGATCCTCAAAATGCTTGCTAACAATGCATCGGTCGTTGACACATCATCAAAAGAATCACAAAGCCTCCATTGCCATCACTCTTTGCATTGGCTTTAATCGATACAAATACAAGACAATCAAAGCCCGATGCGGCGGAAGATCGGCAACTGCAGAAGCTGCAGGAGCAGGCCGATGAGAAGCGTTGACCCACGCCCATTCACCGTGGCAATCCTGTCTACTCTGACGGTCTTGATGATCATCGCCCTGGTGGTATTGGCAGCACTTTGAGATCCTTACCCAAATGGCCAGAGACTGATTGTTGGACACCGCCCAGGAGCCACCCAAATCATCCTGGGACAACCCTTTGTTCAGACAAACAAGGCGCGAACATCTAAAACCTGATCTTTCAAGCGTCTTTAAAAAGCCCTAACGATTGGCAATGGGTTTCTTTTAAAAACCCATCAAGAGTGGCCTTCGCTAAAGAGGAAGGCCGCCCTTCCCGATGGAAAGACGGCCTAGCTCGCTCGTTTGTGCATGATTCAACCCATCACTTCAGGAAAGAGAGAGGGTCGAAGCGTCTGACTAATGGGAACCCTGGGGCCATTTGAACCAGGTGTGAAACAGATCTCCTACGGGGCACCTACGCACGGTGCAGAGGAGTGTCGACTGATCAGACGACCCTTATGTCATCACAGACGAAGTGCTCACGGTTGGGTGAAAAGTTGGAGCAGGGGCCAGAACGTCAGGCTGCTTCAGCTGAGTGCTCAGGTGGAGTATCGGCCGACATTGGCTCCTCCGATCTCGATGAATACACTCTCGTCACCGATGAGGAAATCGACAATCCGCTGTCCTGCTCATTGCCTTTTTGGAGCTCGACGGGCAATTGTGGGAATGGCTTGCCTGCCAGTGCCAGAGCGCAGTACCAGCCGCGCAGGAGAGAACATTGTTTTCAGAGCGAGGACGAAGAGGGTCGAGCCACCTTCTTATGGGTCTTCCTTCTCAAGATGATTGGCATAGTCGCGTAATGCAGCTCTACAAAAGGAAGAGTCGACACCGTGCAAAGCCTTCCAGGTCTCGCACAACACTCCCAGGTCCTCCCAGGTGTCCTCATAAACCGATTTTGAGTACTCGCCATCACCGGCTTGGTTCATTTTTTTCATAGGGAGATTGATATGTCTTTGATCCAGGTGCGCATCACGCTTTAGGGGCTGGGGTTCAGGAGCAGAATCCATGCCCCCATGAATGGTCAAAACGATGATTCTGTTGGTTTAGCAAAAAGCATGCAGAATCAGCTGTACGGAATGATGGCGGCTATCCCCCTCACAGTAAGTCGTTGCTTTTGCAAGATTTACTACGTCTATTTTCAGCAACGTGATGACAACCGAAATTCGCAACTGGGCGGTCGTAGCAGCGGCAATGGAAGCCAAGGGCGCAACGAACAGTGACATGTATCGACGTGCCAAAGCTCTCGCAGTTGGTCAGGCTGATCCAATGCCCACAAGCCATCCCGCCGCACCGTTAAGCATTTCAGCTGCCTGATCGTTCACGAGATCGTTGGATGCCCTGGTTCGAATCGAGGGTTCAAATTTTATTCAATCTTTTCTGATGACCCATCAACACTTGTCTGTCGAACAACGGTTTCACCTGGAAGCAGCGTTTCGAGAAATAGATGGTTGTGACGACATTGAACAGCTCAGATCTCTTACTAAGCAAATCATTACAGCTCAGGAAAACGAGAAGGCCTTTGCCCGTGAGGCCATTGCCCAGATCCGCAGAGAGATGGAAGCAGCAGCTCAGCAACGCTTCGGGTTCAACTGGGGGCAGTCATGAGCATTGAACTGGGGTTAATTGAGTAGGGAAACGATTTTAAACGTTCCTTGTCAACAAGGAATATCAATAACTTCGTGACAATTTCGAGGCAACGTTACACAGAAGGTCGCCAACAGAGTTCCGAATTGGGAGGGTCAACGCTGACTACAAGCAGCACTGAGACAAGCCTTGCCTAGAAGCCGACAATGTTGTTGCTGTGGCTAAAGACACAACAAAAAAGCGACCGTAGGGCCGCCAGAGGTTGATTGATTGATTGATTGGTCAGCGGGATCTCAACAGGCCGTAGGTATTTCCACAGATACAGGAATTCTTTCCATCAGAGAGATGAGCTCAACCTGAACGTCCGAAATGCACTGCGGCATAAGGGAGTTCAGAAGAACCAAGCGATCCTCAGGAGCCAGTTCACCGTTGGAATCCCATTCGAGTGCTTGAAGATGCAGCGCCGTCATCAGCCTCCCATGTCAGTGTTCACTGACAATGGACGAGATCGCTCGGAGGCAGGGCTTTCTTCATTTTTGCTCAAACATTATGTGACGGGTTCTTATTGTTGAAAAACTGGCATAAGCAGAAGCACTCAATAGCTAACAACAATCAATCCATTCAAACGTTGTTATTGCTGTTGACGACTACGCCTCTCTCTCTTGCTTTTCGTCAGCTCATGTCCGTCAACCTCTGCCACCACTTCATTGTCGAAATCGTGCACCACTCGATAGCTACCCAACGTGGCCATGGATTTTGTACGAGCGTTAACGAATGCTCGGAACTCCGTCTTGAAGCACATTTCACGCCGCCAGAGCGAATCGTCATCGCGTCTTTCGATGCAGAACACAGTATTGATCATCGTGTGTCTTCATGAAAGACACAACTCTGGTATCGGTGGGTGAATATGCTGAACAGCTTCGGGATCATCAACGCTTTTGTGTTCAACCAAGCAAATACGATCCTTGAGACCATGGGCGGCAGCTTGGAAAACGAACCCTCCCAAGCAACTGCCGAAGTTGGCATCCAATCGTTCAGCTTGCGTTAATTTTGGAATTTCTTCCACTACGGAACCGTTGTATCAAGAGCCACTAGCAGATAACTCATTTAAATTAATTGTCCTAATACGCTCATTTGTCGATGGCTCCTGCCGAACTCTCTTCAATGAAATGGGAGTGCGACGGTGAGCTGTCGAGCCAAGACACCTGGAATTTGGTGAAAAGGCTGACAAAGATCGAAGATCAGCGAAAAGCATCAGACTTGCTACATCTTTCTTCCAAGCATTCACACGCCAAGAAGCGTTGAAGTGTCCATAAAATCATTGCCCTCTAAATAAATATTGATCTCTTGATTGTTCAAAGAAATATTTATCAGTCAAACAAACATTTTGGCTTGAATTATTGCCACAAGTCTTGTCAACATTAATACCTGTATACCCAGCTTTAGATTCAACTTTGCAAATTTAAAGCCGTCGAGCATGGAACCAGAATCAAACCGACCCCTATGCATCGCGCTGTCATGAGCTATAAATTGGCTATCCCCATCATCCGACCTGTCCAAGCGACAGGTTTTTTTATGTGCAGGCACGACGACGGTTCGTGTGCAACCAATTCTTGATGCAGATCAAACAATCATCGTCTCAAAATCGAAGAGAGTAGGCATAGACATCACGGTATTTACACTTAAAGCAAGCCTGCAGCTGGATTGACCATTCATTCAAATCAGAATAGGCTGAAGTAAATTGACTGAGCCGAATGAAGCTGCTTCGCACAGCATTCGCTTTTGCCGTATTGACAAACTCAGTATTAGGGATCAGAGCTGAACCAGTTGAGTGCGATTATATGCAGAAAATAATGAACAAACTGGGGAGAGAGATGGCGGTCAACCGGCAACTCGTTGCCGCTTATGGAGATTCTGAACGTGGCATTGAAGCTAGCCAGGCACTTGCGAAGCAAACAAAAGACTACCGTCTAACAAAAAAGCAATACCAGAAATCCTTTTGTGAGGACAGCTGGAGCCGAGACTAATAAAAGATAGCTATTGAATGGGACGCACTAAAAAGCTGATTCAGTTAAAATCTTAATTTGAAAAGATGGGCTTTCAATCATTAGTTTCTAGAAGATGAATGGCTAAACCAAGGAGCAATTGAGCCCAGGAGGATAAAACTGCATGCAAAAATCTTCAAAGACTCTTCTATGACGTAAAGGAAGCTTTTAAGGTCTGAATACAAGGCTTTGCCGAGAAAGAATTTTAAAATGTGGCCGCCATTGGTCAAAAAATCGAGCGCCACCATTAAAAGAACTAAACAACAAGCAAAGGCATATGCTGCCAACATCATCGGATAGACCGCAAATGTGTCGCGGTATCTAATCAAAAACCAAATAGCTGCAGCCAAAACAATCGCCACAATCAAATCATCCAATTTGTCAGTAACAGCATTGGACTTAATCTTTGCCAAGGCGTCTAGCCAGTGATGCAATTTAAAATCTATTTTTTCATGTATTTCAAACAAGTCATCAAGAGAAAGATATGCGAATGCGAATCCACACCAAAACCAAGTATTTTTTTGACTCAAAGGATTCTTAAAGATATATGTTATCGACGGAGTTAGCTTGAGATGGAACAACAAACATGAAAGCGATGAAATCGCAAGCAAAGCAACGGGATAAAAGGTCCCTAAATAACCTTCATGAAAGAAATAATCCAGCGAATGATTAAAATAAACCCCCAGGAAAGAAAGGACAGCTATTAAAAGAGCGGATGATACAAAAAGAAGAAAGGAAAAGAACAGAAGAATCCAGTTATTCCTTTTCATCTTGAGAGGAAGCACTACGAGTCGCAATATTAATCGACAAAACCCAGCCCGAAATTGTTCCCTCCACAGATCGTTTCACAAACCGACTCATCTAAAAAGATTTAGCAAGAGCTGCAACAAGGTATACCAGCCATATGCTGAGTCCATTCCGAAAGGAATGATGCCACTGATTCCAAATCAGGACTAAGTTCATGGACAAGAAAACAGTTTAAAAAATTTAGCCCTGAAAACGCTGCGCCCAGTCCGTCACTGTCAACTGCATCTGACCATTCAATCTTTGAAATCTTCCAATGCGATCAGTTTGCTGTCTGGGCTGTTGAACGGCAGCATCAATTTTTGAACACAATCGGCATTGACCCAACGGATTACACCTGAATCAACATCGGCCACCTGAACAAGGGATGGCTCTCTTGAATGGGTTGCGGCCCTATCCATGACGATAACCTCACCCAACCACCAGGCAGAGCTGTCGGAATCCACCAGTTCTGGATGATCCCAAACCAACACGACATCTCCTGGCTTGACATCCACAAATAGAGGGATCGACAGGCTTCCTTTGATCATGCCGTGATTGACACTCATCGCCGCCTCTGACTCCAATACATTTGTTCTAAACACAGAGCACGCAACTGGCAATGAGCGATTACGCCTGACATTCCTTGTCCTATCTGTCGGACGACGACATTCACGAAAAAATTCTGCCAAGCCAAACGACCTGGCAACAGCAGAGTTGGCAAGTGATGTGTATGCAGCCCATGAGCTGGATCAATTGAGAGAGTGATGGTTGATGGACTGAAAACGATGGCTACGAAGGACTCAGTGCAAATAAAGAGCCGCCTCTTTCAGAGGCGGCTCAAAAGCCAAGGCAATCCCCATCACCCGGCCAATTTTCACCACATCTTGATGTGATGCGCAAATACTACTCTTAAGACCCTATATGTGGTGGTTAACAACAGTTACTTAAGGCTCCCATGAAGTTGGATGTCTTTTGTGGCCACAGTGACGGGATCCCTGCATCTAGCGCTTATCAGAGGTATATTCAGCTTCCCCATCACCCGGCCTGCCTTCGAGGCAGGTTTTTTTTTGCCAGTGCGCTACTGGTAGCGCCTGCCTGAACAGCCAGTGGCCATCAAAGAAAAAAGGAGGGTGTGCCCTCCTCGATACCCCTTTTAGTCAACGTTGAAACTCGATGCTTGCGGTCGGCCCCGTCTCCCGGATGGTGTTGACCTTTTGATTGTTGTGGATTGAGTGGATCCAAGAAGTCGCGACAGACACTGATTCCACCGTTGTGAACAAACCAGAACAAGAGGTTCCATTCGCTACACGGGGTCGGGTCACAACATCTTGAAAGCCATCAATCGTTTAACGACACGGTCATGCCCGAATGGATGAATGAACGGTTGACGGGTAACACAGAACAACAGCCCAGCAGGAATCAGAGCACCTAAGAAGCCGAATGAGCAGATCAGCCTGAATCGACAGATCGATAAGTCTGCTGAGGTTATTTCTTATCGGTCTGAATAATCCTAATTGCATTAACAACGACTGCCAGGTAGATGGCAATTAACAAGCCAGCAATCATTTCCCCTCCTCCACATCAATCAGTGCCTGTATTAATGCTGGGTTGAATGCTTTATAGGCCTGCAGCACAAGAGCATCGCCACCAGTCAGGTTCTGCTGATTCGACAGATAGCCCGTCATCACCAACGCTTCGCCACATGACTCACGATCAGCACCAAGGAAGTAGGCATTGACGACATCCTCTGGGTCCTGGATCGATGTGTAGTGATGGAGGAGTTCAAGCAGCTTTTCACCTGTGACTGGTTGAACATTCCAGTTGAATTCATGGAGGGGAACATCCACCCAACCTTGAGGCAGATACGGCAGATGCCCCTCAAAAACATGGTCGAGATAGTCGTGATAAAAGCCAAGTGGCTGGTCATCATCAGTCCACTTGTCAGCAAGGAAGGGGTAGCCGTTGGCGAGCCGCTCTTCAGTGAATCCGCAATATCCCCAGGTGTTGCTGAGGTAGTTCGCCAGTGAGATCTCGTCTTTGCCGATGACCTCGGCGAACAGGAAACGGAGCTTGGCCGTCAACACGATTGCTTCCTCATCCCATTGATCCGCATTCAGTAGTTGGTCTGCTTTGACTTCAAGGCGGACAAGCAAGTCATCCAACTGATGGCGATAGGTCTTGGCCGAGGCAGCAACCATTGGGGGAAGAGTGATCGTCATCCGTCAAAATCCGCGTCAATACCCCAGTTCTATACCCTCTGCCTATGCTCTGTCTATGCCGTGTGCGAATTTAGCCTTACAAGGCAGAGGCAGGGCAGTCACAACGCTAGGCTCTGACTACGATTTAAGTGTCTGAGGTCTATGACTGAATACCGTTCAATCAACCTCCGCTTCCCCGTCGACCTGCTGGATCAAGTGGATCAGGCGGCGAAAGCCAGTGGCCTGGATCGGTCCAACTGGCTCAGGGCGGCAGCTTTTGAAAAACTGAACGGAACCCAGCCCTCAGCCAGCCGTGACTGGGAGCTCGTAAAAGACGTTAAAACAGTTGACCCACGAGCACGGGAAATCATCAAAGACGTGCTTCTCAGACTGGAACGGCTGGAAGGCGCGGTTTTTTCAACTGACAAGCAGGATCCATTTGCATAAGACAAGCAGCAGGGGAGATACCAAAAAGAGTCACACCGAACACCAACCACCATTCATTATCTCCACAACAAAATCTTCACCTACATGCTGATAATCAATATTTTTCCACCAGAAATGAACCCAGAAGTCGTGGCCTGCCGCGGGCTATCCAGTCGCCAACGAGCCAACAAAACTGATGCGTTGAACATCTCAGTGCATGTCGGCGGATTGACACCTTGAACGCAGCACCAGGAACATGAACCTGTTTTTGTATCAATTTGGATGGAGACGCAGACCCTGATCACCATTGGAACGCCATTTCTGGTGTTCGGGGCTGTGTTTGTCGTTCTGATCCTTGTGTGGGATAAGCAATGACGACGGTTTCAGTGCTCGGGTTGTTCTGGACTCCCTATGCCGACTGGATCTACACCGTTATGAGTCTCAGCGGTTTGCTGCTGATCTGCTGGTTGGTGCTAGGCCGATCCAGCCCCTGAGATCAGACGGCAATCGCCTCCATTTCAGGCTCCAACAGAACATCCCGAGCGTTGTTGTAGCGCGTCATCAGTTCGGGATCTCCGCCCTTGTCCGGGTGATGCTTCACCGCGAGGATCTTGTGAGCTTGCTTCACCTGCTGTTCTGACAGGCGACCTGACAGGGGCAGCCCGAGGCTCTGCCTGGCCTTGATCGCATCGATATCCGGATCACGACCCATCGGGCACTGCTCGCGCTTGTGATTCGATTTACCAGGCTTGCGCTTGCCACCCGATTTCTTGTTGCGGCTGCTTCCGCCACCGAACCCAGTTTTCGTCGTCACCAATGAACACCGCACAAGGGGCCCACATTGCCTGATCGCGGATCCAGAGCAGAGGCCTCGGATCTCTCTCAGCCCTCCAGAGCCGACCACCAGGCCTCGACCCGATCAAGGGATCCATACCAGGAACTGCCGAACAGGCCGCCATGGGCCGTGTCCTCCAGCACCAAGCTGCGGGCCTGCCGGAGCAAAGCAGATGCCTCGGGGACCAGCCCATCTCCCGGTGCGCTGGGGTCACCACAGATCTGGTTGTAGGAGCGGGATGCTGACCGGCGGCTGAAGTTGCTTGCGTTGCTGCCGAGCAAATCCAGGCGACCAGCCACCGCCAGATAGTCCACACGCTCCGCCAGAGGACAGCCGGGAAAACGACGGTCCACCTGTGCCCGCAGCGGTGTCGCTCTCCGAGCCTGATGGGGGCTTCCCAGCGTGACCAACCGGTTGCAACGATCGGCACCTCTGTAAGTGCGTCCCTCAAACGGTTCATCACTCAGGTACGGGCGCAACATCACTCCCCCGGAGCTGTGGCCAATCAAGGTCACCGAGCGTCTGGAGTCACGGCCTTGAAGCTCCTGCACACAGGCATCGACCCGGTCGAGCAGACGGACCCAGCCGAATCCCCAACTTGTGGCCAGCCAGTCCAGCCTGGTGGCATGAACGATGCGAACCGGAGCTCCGCTACGCCGCTGAATCCAGTCCGCCATCGGTAGGTAGGCCTCATCGGTAATCAGAAAACCGCCCAGGATCACCACGGGCTGATCGGGGGCTACTTCAACCACAGACACCCAATCAGTCCAGACATGTTGATCATCGGATCCATCAATCAATCAAAGGCGAACACAACTGGGGGCCTTGTCGTTGGGCGGGGCCATGTTGTTGGGCGTTGATTAGATCAGCTCAGGATGAGCTGGATCACCCTTGAAAGGACCGATGGTCCAACTGGTGATCCAACCGCCGTAGAACGTGCCGGGTTGTGGAGTGACCGGTTCACCTTCCAGCAGACATTCATCCACCAGTCGTGGATAGAGGCTGATCCAACCCGCAAATGAATCGAAACGCGGAGAGGGATTTGCATAGCTCCAGCCGGCCCGGGTGCGGACGTCGCTGCCATCTGACGTGCTCAGGTCCCAGTAGGACGCGATGCCTTTCCATTCGCAGAAGCTCGGACGACCGCTGGTGGGGTGGAGCGTCCCGGCGTTGAAGGCCGAAGGGTCGATGTAAATGGTCGGTGGGTGAAAGGTTTCGCAGACGCGGGCATATTTCGTATCCGTAGCAATGCATTCATCACCGATGCGAACCGCGACAGAGCCCTTCACCAGCTCGATTCTTGGCGGGCGTGGGTAGTCGGCGACCTTCTCGGTTGCAGGCATTCGATCAAAGGAGATTTCAAGACGGTAGAAGCCGCAGCGTGAAGATGACTTCAAGCTTCGAACCCGCTCGTGCAGGAATGAATCGTCTTGAACAGCGAGGATGAGGGGTTGCTCTGCACCCTTTGATTTGATCCGGCTCAAGATTTGACGCGGTGCGCGCGACAAAATGAGCGTTAAGGCTGATTGCCTTGTGGGCGCTCGCTGACGAGATTGAATTCATCGAGCCTGGGGGCGCCGATGACGGTTGAAATTCCACCGAAGCAGTCAGCGACAGCTAGCCCAGCCTCCTGACTTGATGAAGAGGTGGCCTGAAGCAACCCTGCCCTAAAGGAACCATGGTGATCCAGAAACCGTCTCAGACCAGAACCCCTGCAGCCGCTGTGGTGTCTGCGGAGATGGAGTGCCGCACCCGCAATGACCGACAGAGCTACCTCTCGATCACCCGTGCCATTGCAAATGCACAATTCGTGCTGGCTGATCAGGAACTGAGCCGACGTCTCTGGCAAGACGTCGGCGATCGGGATCTTGAAGTGGGCCGCATTCTTCATCTCCTGTATGGAGGATGGGATCTCGACAACAACGAGGAGGTTCAGGACGCCGATGCGCAGTTCCTGGCCCTTGCCCTCTACTGAGCTGCCTCGATCAAGAGGGAGAGGTTCAGCCCAGTGGTTTCGTGGCCACAACAGCAAAGAAGGGGTCGCCATTGCCGCCGAACAACCCCATCACGCCACCGCCACGGGTTGACTCAGCCACGATTTCTGGCTTGGGCCAGCCCTGGGCCACTAGCACTGAAGCGACATAGCTGAGGTGATCCCGGTCATCACCATCGGTCCAGATCTGTGGAGCCTTGGTGAAAAACATCCGGTTACTGAAAGCCACGATCACCTGCCCCTTGGGCCTGGTAATGCGAAGGAGTTCAGCCGCGACGGCTTCGGGTTGCTGCAGATACTGCCAACCGGCAACGATCAACGTGCAGTCCGTGCTGTCGTCGTCCAGGGGGAGCGACTGATCCCGATTGAGGTTCTGAACCCAATGCCGATCGAGTCGGGGGTTGGCGGTCAGCTCCTCTTCATTGAGACCATGGCCGACCACCTGGTCGTAATCAATGTCGTCCGGGAGATGGCTGACCCAGCTGCTCATCAGATCCAGAACTTGGGCGCAGGGTGGAATCCGCTCCCGATAGAGCTGCGTCAACCGAGCGCGGAATCCTGCATCGAGATGATGCACAAAGCGAGGCTCGCTGTAGAACAGCGCGTCATCACTGCCATCCAGCTTGTAGCGCTGGGCCTCCTCGAGCACACGAATTGCAGGCATCGCTCAACCCAGCTGGAGATACCAGTGCACCAGGCCAGACAACTGACCGACGATTCCACGGCCTGTGGTCCACTCACCGACCACAGCTGCTGTGAATCCCACCATCGCGAAGCGTCCGTTGAGTTGCTCAACAAACCCCAGAGCCGTGGTATTCCACGGGCGCGCTGTGGTGAGGGATTCACCGAAGCGCTCGGGCTGCTCGTATTGGAAGGCAGGCCGGTTCATGGCAAAGAGCAGATCCAGCGGACCTTAACGGCCGTGCCTGCCCGGCCGGGGTAGGGCGTCCATTGGCCCTCTGCATCCTTCTGCTCCATACGACCTTGCGTGCAGTTGGCCCGCATGGGCAGCACGCGGCTGGACCAGGCCGATTGACCGGAACGCTTGATCAGCACACCCGCCTCCATTTCCACTGTTTCGTCGACAGCCTTTGGATTGCGCAGGTATTCGGCTGCCTCGAAACGATCGGTGCGTGTCGCCTCCACAAATGTCCAGCCCTCACCTGGCAATTCACGGCGTCGCAGTTCTCTCCAGGCCGGAGACTCGCTGGCCGGCGACCACTCAGCACGAACGGGCGAAACCGCTGCGGCATGGGCCATCAGCAGGGCAAGACCTGTAACCAGAGAAAGCCGGAAACGGCTGATCCGGGGTTGATGAATCAGGCAGCTCAATTAATTACCCATGAATGCTTAATTACCTAACTTTACGAAGCCTTGAAACGAAAACATGACTGAATGGTTATGGCATCAACAGGGGCAGTGATGTCAGCTTGTGAATGTCAACGTCCCAGCGTCATGTCCTCCATCCATCAGGGACGTACTCCCTACACCGTGCGACACAGAAACGCCTCCGGCGAAAAGCTGGAATCGTGCTTCTACGCCAGCGATGCATTTGAGGCCAGGCTTCTGGCGATGGAATTCAACGCCTACATCCGTCAACATCCGAACAGCATCGATTCGATTCTTCAATCGCTGCACTGAGCTGTTTTCACCATTTCCAGGGGGCCTGGCAAACGATCGTCAGTCGTTAGGCCCCTCCTTCACCGCCGCACGACGGCGCTCAACCTGGACGAACATCAACCAAGCCAGGCTGCTCAGACAACCTCCCAACCAATCGCTACGCAGCAGCTCGACGATTGCAATCGTGCTGGCACCAATCCGGAGGCCCCGCAGCAGCCAATCCATGACAGGGGGAGTCTGAGGTTGATCACGCTGCATGGTTGGTATCCGGAAGGATGGCTGCGTTGCTCGCTTCCATGATCCACGACGCTCCAACCGATTCAGATGTTGTTCTGGAGCTGGAACAACTGGCGCGGCGCCAGGGCACAGGACTCGCAGCGGATGACCTTGATGGCTGCTGGCAGCTGAATCAGACCTGGTCTCGCGAGGGCACAGCCTCCTCCAGCTTCAGCATCGGTCTTCTGCGTGGCCTGCAGGCCTGCCTGATGCTGGAACGGCAAGGTGAAGGCATGGCCATCGCCAACCAGGTGAGCCTTGGCGCGGTTCAGCTCCGCTTCGATGGCACCGCTTCCCTGAAGGGGCGCCAGCCAATGCTGATGTTCAGCTTCGACTCCATACGCCTGAAGGTCGGTTCTCTGATGCTGGTGAAACGGTCGCTTCCCGCACCGGCAAAACAGCGACAGCCTTTCTTCGCGCTGATTGCGATGGGTGCCGAGCGCGGCTGGCTCTGCGCGCGCGGCAAAGGTGGTGGACTGGCGCTCTGGATTCGTACCCCCGACAACGCTGCATGAAACCCGCCGTTGCCCTTGCCATGCTTGAGCGAGACGACCGCTGGCTTCTGCAGCTGCGCGACGACATCGACACCATCCTCTGCCCCGGCCAATGGGGGCTGTTCGGCGGCCACCTGGAACCCGGGGAAACACCTGAACAGGCCGTGCAACGTGAACTGGAGGAAGAGATCGCCTGGCGGCCTGATCCTCCCTTACAGCCATGGTTCAGCGACGCGAGCGGAATCAGGGAGGTGCATGTGTTCCGGGGGGAACTGCTGCGCCCGCTGCAGGAGCTACAGCTGCTTGAGGGTCAGGACTGGACCTTGGCCACCCTCTCGGAGCTGCGCAGCGAAACGATCTGGAGCGAACGCTGCGGGGAGTACCGACCGATCATTGCTGGCCTGAAGACTGTGGTGCAGCGGCTGCAGACGGAGGCGAACCAGGATGACTGAACCCTGGCTGGAGATCAGCGAAGGAGAAGCGTGGCTCAGCGGCAAGCCGGTGCTGCGGAATCTGAACCTGCAGCTCCGCCTCGGCGAATCCACCACCATCCTGGGCCCGAACGGCGCCGGCAAGAGCAGCCTGGTGAAGTTGATCGACCGCAGCCTGCATCCGATCGTTCAGCCGCATTCACAGTTCAGGTTGTTCGGCAAGACGAACGTCAATCTCTGGGACCTGCGCCGACACATCGGGGTGCTGAACAGCGAACTGGAGCAGCGCTTCCCCCAAGCTCTACCGGCCGCCGAGGTCGTTTTAAGCAATTTCTTCGGATCGATGCGACTGGGGCGAGACCAGGTGCCGACGGCAAAACAGCAGCAGGTCGCCCGAAACCTGATGCAGCGGCTTGGCTTGGGAACCATCCTCAATCAGCGCTATGGAGATCTGTCCGATGGGCAGCGACGCCGGTTACTGATCGCCCGGGCACTGGTGCATGACCCCGATGTGCTCGTCCTGGACGAACCGAGTCGTGCCCTTGATCTGCGGGCCTGTCATCAACTGATCGATTGCCTGCGCCAGCTCTGCCGCGGGGGAACAACGGTTGTGCAGGTGACTCACAGGATCGACACCATCCTTCCGGAAATGGAACGGGTTTTGTTCCTCAACAACGGCACCGTCTGCGCCGACGGCAGTCCTGAGGACATGCTCAGCGCCGATCGATTAAGTGATCTGTTCTCAACACCGCTCACCGTGGTGGAGTCCGGTGGATTTCGTCAGGTGTTGCCGGATGGAACTACTTGGGACGCTTGGTGAGGTCGCCGAAGTCGTCGTCGTTCGGCTGGAGGAATTGCCACACCACGGGAACGGTGAAAACCACCACCAATCCGATGGTTGCCCAGATGGCCACGGTGTAGTCGCCGTTCATCGCCCAAAACCGAGAAACCGGACCTTAGCGGCATCAGCTGTCAGGGAGTGAGGTCGCCATGGCTGCGCAACACCCCGTGCCTGGGCGCGAACAGAAACGCCAGCAGGAACTGAAGGGTCTGAACCAGAACGATGCAGCCAGCGGTGGAGCTGTCGCTCCAGTAGCTAATGAAGACACCGAAAACACTGGAGAGAACACTGCTGAGAACCGCCAACAGCGTCATGCGATCGAAGCGATCGGTGAGCAGATAAGCCGTGGCCCCTGGAGTCACCAGCATGGCGACCACAAGAATGATCCCCACGGTCTGAAGCCCTGCCACGGCAGCAAGGGAAAGCAAACCAAGCAGGAGGTAATGCAAGATCCCGGTGTTGATCCCGATCGAGCGCGCGTGGGTGGGATCGAAGCAAAACAGCATCAGATCCCGGCGAAGCAGCAACAGAAAGGTGAGAACGATCGCCGAGATCAACAACGTCTGCTGGAGATCACCGTTGGTGATGCCGAGAACATTTCCAAAGAGGATGTGCGTTAGGTCGATGTTGCTGCGGGTTTTCGACACCAACACCAGCCCCAGAGCAAAAAAGCCGGTGAACACCAGACCGATCACCGTGTCTTCCTTCACCCGTGATTTCTGTTTGACGAAGCCGATGGCCGCCACGGACCCGAGGCCGAACACAAAAGCCCCAACAGCGAACGGCAAGCCCAGGGCATAGGCCACCACCACACCGGGAAGAACGGCATGGGAGACCGCATCCCCCATCAGCGCCCAGCCCTTGAGGGTCATGTAGCAGGACAGCAATCCGCAAACGCCACCAACAAGTGCACTCACCAGAAGCGCCCTCACCATGAAGGCGTGACCCAGGGGTTCCAGCAGCAGATCCATCCAATCAGTATGGGCGCGTTGTCGAACGGCCTGATGCCACGCGCCTCAACCCAAACAGCCCGCCCGGCCCTGCGTCGGCTGCCGACACGACCGAGCCGTCTGGTGCAGGAGGTGGTGCGACGGTTGCTGCCGCTTCTGTTCCGACTTCAGGGTCTGGAACTGCATTGCGAAAACGCCGCGAAGCAACTGGTCCGCGCTGTCAGCGCACAACAGCGCGGTGAAACCAGCCTGCTGATCGCCTTCCGCCATCCCAGCACCCGGGATCCCGTTGTGCTGGCTGATCTGTTCTGGAACAGGGTCAGAGCCGAAGCGGACTTGATGGGTCAGCCGCTGCTGCGACCTTTTGAGCTGCGCTTCCTGTACGACCGCGGCATCCCGATCTGGGCAGGCCCGCTGATCGGATGGCTGCTGCAGCGCTGCGGTGGGATCGCCATCCATCGCGGCCGGCTGGACCGACCGGCTCTCAACCAGGCGCGCAAGGTGCTTGCTCAGGGGCGTTATCCCCTGGCGGTGGCACCCGAGGGGGCGACCAACAACCTCTCTGGCGAAATGGCACCCCTGGAACCGGGAGTGGCGCAGCTTGCCTTCTGGGCCGCCGATGATCTGGCCACGAGCAATGACCCGCGCAGCCTTCAGGTGCTGCCGGTGAAAATTCGATACAGCTGGCGTCAACCCAACTGGACAGCCCTCGATGCACGGCTGAGCGCCCTGGAACAGCATCTGGGCCTCTCGCCTGATGAGGATCGGAACGAGGGATCCATCGCGCGGCAACGAAGCCGGCTCCTGGGCATCGGTACAGCCCTGATGGAGGTGCTGGAACAGCTGGAGAGACTGCCGACCGATGAGGCACTGCCGCTCACCCAACGCATCGAGATTTACCGCTTGCACGGCCTGGCAAAAGCGGAGGCTCACTTCCACCTCCGGGCCGGGAGCACCCTGCAGGAACGCTGCCGTCGCATTGAACAGGCCGCCTGGGATCGGATTTACCGGGAAGGGCTGGAACAACTGTCTCCCCTGGACCGCAGCCTTGCGGACTGGGAAGCCCGTGAGGCCGATCTGGAATTGACACGCATGCGCCTGGTGGAACACTTCACCAGCGTCAGCGGTCACTACGTCAGCGATGCCCCGGACTTCGACCGTCTGGCCGAGATGCTGCTGCTGGTGGAGGAAGCGATCGGCTGGATCGAGGATCGCCCCTGGGCGGGCCGACCCAGCCTGGGGCCCCAGCGGGTTGAGTTCCACCTTGCTGAACCACTGCTGGTGGCGGACCGGCTGGACGACTATCGAGGCAACCGCCGCGAAGCGGTGCAGAAGCTGACCGAAGAACTTGCCAAGCGTTTACAGCCCAACTGAACATTTTTCGCCATGCTCATCGCCTATCTCGTCTGTCTTCTGGCCGGCGGAGTCCTGATCAGCCTCTCCCTCGACAACGAGGGTGGGTTTGACGGCGAAGGGGGTTACCTCTCCCTTCTCTTCAGCACACCGTTCTGGTCCTTCGGGCTGACCGGGTTCGGCCTTTGTGGTGTTCTGATGCTGCTGCTCAGTCCTGAAGGGTCCTGGTTGCCACCGAGCCTCGTGGCCCTGGCGATGGGGACGCTGATGGGATGGGCCGCCTCCAGACTCCTGCGCATGCTCGGGCGTCAGGACGCCGACAGCCTGGTGCGCAGCGACGATCTCGTAGGCAGAGAGGGGCAGGTTTCCCTGGCGATCGAAGCTGGCGGCCGTGGCTTCGTGGAACTGACCGCCCGGGGAAGCCTGATCCGCAGACCCTCCCGGAGCAGCGACGGCAGAGCTTTGCCGAAGGGCACCCGCATTGTTGTGATCGCCGCCGATAGCAACACGCTGAGCGTCGAACCACTGAACCAAACGATCTGATGACAGCCGTCTGAATCCCGGCTATGGGGAAGGAATCGTTGAAAGGACACGATGAGCGCTCAAGCTCGAGTCCAGGTTCAGGCAGGCCCACCGGCATTCCTTCCGTCCAACCGCAATCAGAGTGAGGCGGTGATCGGAGGCGTTGCGACGCTGTTCGTCGTCCTTGTGGCGCTGAACCTGATCAGCCGCTGGATGATC
>CAJWLE010000007.1:0-21826 GCA_913042965.1 uncultured Synechococcus sp. | reverse complement strand
GCTTAACCACGCCAATCTTTTTGGTGGTGGATATATCGAACAAAGTCGGGCAAGTCTCAAGCGACTGGCCCGACATATGACCTGAGCGAAGACAGCCGCTCAATCCGTCCAGGGATCAACCCAGATATTCCTGACGCAGGGTCTGAACTTTCTGAACCAGGGCGTTGCGTTTCTCACTGGTGGTGAGATTTTTCCAACTCCATTGGCCCACGACCACAACGCCGAGAAGCTCGAGGAGACCAGGGACAACCGGAAGCAGGTTGATCGTGTCCAGAATTCCCTTGATCAGAATCTGGGCAACGATCACTGCCGCAAAGATGCCCACGATCTTGCCGATTCGACCCATCTGGTTCCAGTCGACCTGGTCGAGGGTCTCATTCACCTTGCCCAGCACTTCGCTGTAGCGCTCGGTAAACGATGCACTGTCCTCAGGGGCTGAGGACGCCGCCGGGCTCGCAGATGCCTCAGTGGCTTTTACTTCAGTAGAGGCGTCGCTCATGGAACCGACGAGAATGGTCTTGCAGTGCGCTGAGCGTATCGGTCGCAGCCTCAATCCGCCATCCATGATTCGGTTGGATCGCCGATGCCTCACTGTTCTGCAGCGAACGCTGCTGGCGGTATGGCCTCAGGAAGGTTGTGCGCTTCTCCTGGGATCGGCCGTGGGCGATGGCACTCTGCGTCTGATGACGGTCTGGCCAGCCTGCAATCGCTGGGGAGCGGCTGATCTCGATTTCCCTTGGACATCAGCGTTGAGCAATGCCCGTGAACGGAACTTTGCTCTCGATCCGCGAGAACAGCTTTCGGCGCAGCGCTGGTCCCGTTCCAAAGGCCAGCGCCTGCTGGGTGTGGCCCACAGCCATCCATCGCGTGATGCCCGACCTTCCGCCGCTGACCGGCAAAGGGGAGTACCGCATCAGCTGATGCTGATCATCGCCGCCGGAGGCGAGATGCAGGCCTGGTGGTTGGGGGAGGATCGGCAGGTGCGGCCGGTGCTGATCGATGTCTCTTGAAGGTTTGACCCCTGAAGAGCGTGGCCGCTACGCCCGTCATTTGATGCTTCCCGAGCTGGGTGTTGAAGGGCAGGAGCGTTTGAAACAATCCGCCGTGCTTTGTGTTGGAGCCGGTGGTCTGGGGTCTTCCCTTTTGCTTTATCTGGCGGCGGCAGGCGTTGGCAGGATCGGCATTGTCGATGGAGACCTTGTTGAGGTTTCGAATCTGCAACGCCAGGTGATCCATGGCACCGCAAGTCTTGGTGGTTCCAAGGCCAGATCAGCCGCAAACCGGATCGCCGATCTGAATCCTCTCTGTCAGGTGGAGGTGCACGAACACATGCTCGACAGCCATAACGCGTTGGACCTGATCGGCTCCTATGACCTGGTTTGCGACGGATCCGACAACTTCCCTACCCGTTTTCTGGTGAACGACGCCTGTGTTCTGAAGGGTCGCCCCCTGATCTATGGGTCAGTTCAGCGCTTCGACGGTCAGGTGTCGGTGTTCAATCGCAATCCAGATAGTCCCAACTATCGCGATCTCCTGCCTGAGCCACCTCCTGCAGGTGCCGTTCCGTCCTGTTCGGAAGCAGGCGTGATGGGGGTGATGCCTGGGTTGATCGGACTGTTGCAGGCCACTGAAGCGATCAAGCTGATCACGGGGATCGGTGACTGCCTTGACGGGCGCTTGCTGGTGGTCGATGCCCTCAGGATGCGTTTCCGGGAACTGACTCTGCGGCCGGATCCCTCCCGCCCACCGATCGAGCAGCTGATTGACTACCGACAGTTCTGCCGGCCCGAAGCCCCTTCCATGGACAGCATCAGCGTGATCGATCTGAAGGCTTTGCTGGACAGCGCTGCCCCAGACGTTGTGCTGCTTGATGTGCGCAATCCCCCTGAAGCGGACGTGGCGACAATCCCCGGCGGGAAGCTGATCCCTTTGGCTCAGATCGAAAGCGGTGAAGCGATCGATCAGATCCGTGCTCTGGCTGGAGACCAGCGTTTGTTTGTGCACTGCAAGCTGGGTGGCCGCTCGGCTCGGGCCGTTGAACTTCTGGCGCAGCAGGGGATTCATGCCACCAATGTGACGGGCGGCATCGACGCCTGGTCTCAGCAGGTGGATCCTTCCGTGCCCCGCTACTGATTCAGTAGTCCACACCCCGCTTGAGATTCACCCCCTGCTCGGCGTAATGCTTGTGGCAGACCATCTCAGAGTGGATGCTGGCCAGATCGAAGTAGGCGGGTTGATTTTTGCAGCGGCCTGTGATGATCACCTCGGTTTCGGCCGGTTTGCGCAGGAGGGTCTGCACGATCGGTTCCTCCGGCAGCAGTTCCAGATCCACTGTCGGGTTCAGCTCGTCGAGGATCACTGTTTTGTAAAGGCCACTGGAGATGGCCGCTCGGGCGATTTCCCAGGCTCTTTCAGCTTCCACGTAGTCGATGGGTTCCTGCTGGCCACGCCAGACGATTGCGTCTCGACCTGAGCGGAGATGATCGACCAGATGGGGGTAACTCTCGCGTAGAGCGGCGATGGCGGCATCTTCGGTGTAGCCGGTACCACCCTTGAGCCACTGAAGGATGAGCACCCGATGGCTCTTGTCCTGGCTGATTCCCCTCCCGATCGCCTGCAGCCCCTTGCCAAGCGCACTGGTCGACTTTCCCTTGCCTTCACCTGTATAGATCTCGATTCCGTTACTCACGTTGAGAGGAACCAGGCCATCGTCATTGAGCCCCGGGCGACGATGAGCCCGCATCTCGGAGTGAAGATCTGCCACGCGCACGAGGGACGCTGGAGCGGCGCGTCCGGTCACGATGATTTCCATCCCTTCCGGACGGTTGTTCAGAGTTTTGACCACGTCCTCCTCATCCAGCAGTCCGAGATCCAGCACCGGATTCAGCTCATCAAGCACCACAACTGAGTAGAGAGCACTCGCAATCGCCCCTTTGGCGATCACCCAGCCGCGTTGAGCCTCGTCCCGGTCGAAGCGGGTGGCTTCCTCCGCTGTGAAGTGATCGGCTCGTCCGGTGCGCAGGTGATCGATCAGATGCGGAAAACCCTGCTGCAGCGCCTCGATGGCGGCGTCTTCGTCATAGGCCCGGCCCGGCCCTTTCAGAAATCGAAGCAACAGCACCCGGGTTCGGCGCTGCTCGCAGATGCCCAGGCCGATCGTGCGTAGTACGACGCCCAGGGCTGCCTGGCTTTTGCCTTTGCCTTCCCCGTCGTAGATGTGCAGTTGTCCGAGGCTTCGTTCACGGCTGTCTGCCGCGGTGACGATGCCAATATTTCGCGGCATGGGCCGGGCTTTTACCGTTGGAGCCTACCGAGACCGATCGGGTTGTTCCCCCATGTTCCGGCCGCAGGAAACCATTTCCTCTCGTGAGGCTGAATTTCTTCAGGGCCTGCGGGAGTGGATCCGCCAACACCCCACTGTTTGTGTGGCCTATTCCGGCGGGGTCGACAGCACCCTGGTAGCGGCCGTCGCCCATGAGCAGCTGGGTGATGCAGCACTGGCAGTTACTGGCGTTTCACCAGCCCTTGCCCCGCATCTGCTTGAGGAGGCCCGTGCCCAGGCCCGCTGGATCGGGGTTAGGCATCGCGAATGTGCCACGACCGAACTGCAGGATCCCGATTACAGCAGCAACCCCACGGATCGCTGCTTTGCCTGTAAACGAGAATTGCATCTGCATCTGCGGCCCATCGCAGCAGCGGCTGGTGATGCGGTGGTGATCGATGGGGTCAATCGTGACGACTTAGGCGATCACCGCCCTGGAATCGATGCTGCTCGGCAGGCCGGCGTCCGATCTCCACTCGCTGAGCTCGGCATTGATAAAACAGTGATCCGCCGCCTGTCGCAGGCTCTGGGTTTCCCCTGGTGGGACAAGCCAGCACAACCTTGTCTGGCCTCTCGCTTCCCCTATGGAGAGAACATCAGCGCCGAGCGCCTTAAGCGCGTGGGTCGAGCGGAAGCCTGGCTTATCGCCCGTGGCTTCCCCAGGGTGCGCGTTCGTAGCCAGGGACTATCGGCTCGGATCGAAGTGCCACAGGACCGACTCTCGGATCTTTTGCTGCAGAGCCAGGCGGAACCCATGGTTCAGGCCTTCCTGGACCTGGGGTTCACATCGGTGAGCCTGGACCTTGAGGGACTCATCAGCGGCAAACTCAACCGTGAGCTCTAACAGGTTGGATCTGCTCGGTTCAGCAGGTTCGGCCTGATGGGTGTCGCAGGTCCGTCGCAACAGCAGCGGGTGTTTCCCTCAGGAAACTGCGCAGGACCTGTCGTTTTGACTGAAGCGATTCGCTCAGGAATGCACAGGCCTGTTCCGGCATCGTGTGGTCGCCACAGGTGAAGACATCCACAGCTGCGTAACCACTTTCGGGCCAGGTATGGATGGAGATGTGGGATTCGGCCAACAGGGCGAGTCCGGTGACGCCCTGGGGCTCGAAGTGGTGCGTGATCAGGTTGAGAAGAGTCGCACCGGCGCTTTTTGCTGCCGTCGTGATGCTGGTTCTCAGGAATGCTTCATCGTTGAGCCGACTGGGGTCACACTCGTAGAGCTCGAGGATGCAATGTTTGCCGACCATGTCGGTGGATTGCGGTGTGATGCCCCCCCATCCCGGGTTGGGATGCAGTTCAGACAGGCTCTGCTCCATCAGGAGTCCAAAAATGGTCCGTCAGGTTATCGGATGTTCGTCCCCGGTCTCAGGTCGCCTGGGCTGAGAATCTGAGATTGCGCCCGCCATCCGCCATCGAAGCCGTCGAGATGCGTCGCGCTCACCAGGCACTGGTGATCCTTGCCAACGGCGTCAAGCAGCAGGCGTTGACGCGTCGGGTCCAGCTCCGCCAGCACGTCGTCCAGCAGCAACAGTGGTGGCTCTCCGAATAGCTGGGTCACCAGTTCCAGTTCGGCCAGCTTCAGGCCCAGCACCAGGGATCGTTGCTGGCCGGCGGATCCAAAGCGTCGAGCCGGTATTCCTCCAAGCAGCAGCCCGATCTCATCTCGGTGGGGGCCGACGCGACAGCTTCCGAGGCGTTCCTCCTCGCTGCGTTGCGTGCGCAGTTGCTCTTCGATGGCGAGTCGCCAGGGTTCTTCCGCCTCTTCGTTGTCCAGGCGACTGCCTGGCTGATAGCGCAGCTCAAGTTCCTCGGTGCCGCCGCTCAGATGGGCCTGCCAGCGTTGAGCAATCGGTTGCAGTCGCTGCAGGGCCCGTTGACGACGTCGGTGGATTCGCGTGCTCACCAAAGCCATCTGCACGTCGAAGGCATCCAGCAGGGCATCCCGCTCCCCCATGGAGCTGCGGGCGGTCTGCCGCCAGAGTTGACCTCGCTGGCGCAACAGTCGGTTGAAACGACTGATCAGGTCGGCATAAACCGGCTCGAGCTGAAGCACCACACGATCCAGCCAGGATCGACGCAGAGAGGGCTCGCCTCGTACCAGCTCCAAATCCAGGGCGCTGAATCCAATGCAGCGCAGCGGCCCAATCAGATCCAGCTGGCGCTCAAGGGTCTTCCCATTACGGCGGGCCTGGCGCCCACCGGAGCGTCGCAGTTCCAGTTCGATTCGGTCCCCATCGTCCAGTCCAGCTCTCAGCAGTGCACGGGGTTCATCCCATTGGATGAGATCGCGATCCTGACTGCAGCGGTGGGAGCGCAGGCTGCCCAAGATCTCGACGGCCTCCAGCAGGTTGGATTTGCCGATGCCGTTCGGTCCAATGACGAGCAGGCGTGGTTGCTCCAGCTCCACCACAAGCTGGTTGTGGTTTCTAAACCCCTGCAGCTGAAGCGTCTGGAGCCGGATGGGTCGTTGTGCGGTGTGTGGGTAAGGTACAGAGATCGGGTCGACCTGTCGGGAGACCTCCTGCTGTCACTTCCAAGTGCACCAGTGGGCATGTAGCTCAGTTGGATAGAGCATCAGATTCCGGTTCTGAGGGTCGGGGGTTCGAGTCCCTCCATGCTCGTGATCAGTTCAATCTGAGGTTGATTTCAACCTCAGGCCCATGGCCCGGATGCCATTGGGATCAATGATGAATCCCTGTTCCTTCAGTTTGCTGACGGCGATCTCCGGTGCCGAAACCGAAAGACTGCAGCCCGGCAGGTCACGGCGCAGGATATGCAGGGCGCGATGGACCAAGACCGCCAGCAGCTGACCCTGATCGGGACCTGGACGGGCGGCGAGATTCCAGAGATTGGCATTGAGTGCGAGGTCACTCGTCGCGCGAACAAAACCGATCAGCTCAGCGGTTGAAGTGTCGATCAGGCTGATTTGCCAGAGACTTCGTTCAAAGGCACGGAGCCAGAGCTCCTCCGGATGGGTGGATTCGCCGCATGAAGCGAGCAATGCATTGAGTGCGGCAGGTGAAGGCAGCTTCTCGGTCTCGAGCCGACACCCCTCCGGCAGCTGTGGAATCTTGGTCTGCTGAAGAAAGGGAAGCAAGGGGATCAGCCGGTGTTGCGCATGCCTGCAGCGATGCCGTTGAGGGTAAGCAGTGCTCCACGCAACAGTTCGCTTCGGCTGTAGGTCCTTCTGTCTTCTGGCACACCCGGTGATTCGCTCATGGGCGGTTGCCGGTTCTGATCGCGCAGGCGACGCAGCAGGGCGACCTGCAGGAAACCAAGGGGAACGATTGTGCGATTGCGCAGATCAACCGAAAGTTGCAGGTTCTGGTCCGCCCCCAGCAGACGTTCCTGACCAGTGATGGCAAGCACCAGCTTGAGGGTGCGGTCGTACTCGTCGGCGATCACTTGGAAGATCGCTTCGAAAGCTTCGCGCTGCTCGGTTTTGCCGAGGCTGTTCATGTAGTGGTGCGCGAGGTCAAGGTCCACCTTCGACAGGGTCATCTCCACCTTCGAGATCAGCATCCGGAAGAAGGGCCATCGCTGGTGCAGCCGGCGGAGCAGATCGAGTTGTTCGGGTTCGGAATCGACCTCCGCGGCCAGGGCGGTGCCGACGCCGAACCAACTGGGAAGCAGAAACCGGCTCTGAGTCCAGCCGAAAACCCATGGAATGGCCCGAAGGCTGGACAGGTCTCTTGCGCCGGTCTTTCGGCGCGCAGGGCGGCTGGAGATCTGCAGTTTGCTGATCTCCTCGATCGGGGTGACTTGCTGGAAGAAGGCAACCAGGTCTGGGTTGTCATGCACCAGTGCGCGGTAGTGCTCACGCGAACGGGTCGCCACGCGGGTCATCAGCTGGTTCCAGCTGGGGGTGGCATCCAGTTGGTTGGTCACCAGGCTGTTCTGCACCACAGCGGTGGTGACCGTTTCCAGGTTGTAGAGCGCCAGCTCAGGCAGGCTGTACTTCGAGGCCAGCACCTCGCCCTGTTCGGTGATCTTGATCCGACCCTGAAGGGTGCCGCTCGGTTGGGCCAGGATCGCCTGATAAGCAGGCCCTCCACCGCGACTCACAGATCCACCGCGGCCATGGAAGAGCCGCAGGGCAACGCTGTGACTGCTTGCCAATTCCTGAAGCGCGATCTGGGCTTGATGGATTTCCCAGTTGCTAGAGAGAAAACCTGAGTCCTTGTTGCTGTCCGAGTAGCCCAGCATCAGCTCCTGCAAGGGCTGGTGTTGGTTGCCTACCACTGGCAAAAGCTTGCGATATCGCTCCGTTTCAAACAGGCCTTTCATCACCTCCGGTGCCCTCTGCAGGTCCTCCACGGTTTCAAACAGAGGAACAACAAGCAGTGAAGCCGTCCCCGCCTGGGGGTCCGCCAGGCCGGTCTCCTTCGCGAGCAGCATCACCTCCAGCAAGTCGGAGGCGGTGTGGCTCATGGAAATCACATAAGAGTGGCAGATCCGCTGACCGAATTCCTCCTGGAGCCGGTGCAGCATCCTGAACACAGCGAAGGTCTCGGCTGTGCTTTCCGACCACTCCATCGCAGCCGGAATGAGTGGTCGGCGGGTCTGCAACTCCTGCAGCAGCCATGCCACCCGCTCAGACTCCTCCATCGCGTTGTAGCGGCATGGAAGTTGGAGATAGCCCGTCAGTTCATCGATCGCGTCGCTGTGACGGGTGCTCTCCTGACGGATGTCGAGCGTGGCTAGCGAGAACCCAAAGATGTGAACCTGATGCAGGAGGGTGTCGAGCTGCTCACAGCTCAATTCGGTGCTGACGAGGCTGTTGCGGATCAGTTCGAGATCACTGCGGAACTGAGCAATTTCGGTGTAGTGAAGAGCTTCTTGGCCGGGCAGACCGTCCTGAACTGACCCATTGCTGAGGTCCTTCGGTGCCTGCCAGCCCGCCTCCGCCATCTGGTTGTTGCGGGCCAGGGTGCGTTGGAGGCGCTCCAGGATGTAGCTGAGCTTCAGCCGGTAAGGCTCCAGTCGATAGCGCGCAGCACGCTGTTCGTAGATCTCTGGAAACCGCAACCGATCCATTTCCAGAGATTCCAGCAGCGCAGGAGAAACCTGACTCCATTGCATGGAAATACTCAGCTGGTTGCGCAGCGCCTGAACGGAACTGATGTACAGCTCCAGCATCAGTTGGCGTTGATAACAGGCTGTCCGCCAGGTGATAGCTGGCGTGACCGAAGGATTTCCGTCTCGATCGGAACCCACCCAGGATCCGAAGGTGCAAAACGATGCCTGGGGGAATTGAACGTCTGGGTAGTGGCGTTGAAGTGCGGATGTCAGGCGCCGGCGCAGTTGCGGCATGGCGTCAAACAGCACCTGCTGGAAGTAGTGGAGGGTTGAATCAACTTCATCCAGAACGGTGGGTTTGAACTGGTGCAGCTCATCAGTGCGCCACCACAACTGGATCTCCTCCTCCAGCTGACGGCGAAGATCATCTTCGTCAAAGCGGGTCAGCGGTGCATCGGACTGCAAGCGCTTCAGCAGGTTGGCCACCCGCCGTTGCTTATGACGAACGGTGTGTCGAACGATCTCGGTGGGATGGGCGGTGAAGACCAGTCGAATGTCCAGCTCCCGCAACAGTGTTTCCACCTGCGCGGGTGGAACATTCATCCGTCGCAGCCGCTCGAACACCGCGCCGAATGTCGCCGGGTCGGTCTGGCTAGCGAGAGGCGGTGCGAAGGGATCGAAGGGGTCCGATTTGACGTCGTTCTGGCCGGGACCCGGCTGAAGACTGTCGAGATAGCTGTCTTCCTCGATGCGCTGCTCGAGGATGTTGATCAGCTGGAAGTACAGCGAGAACGCCCGGGCCGCGGCGATCGCCTCTGAGAGATCCATGGTGCGGATCAGCTCGACGATGGCCTCACTGCTGCTTTCACCGTCGCGGCCTTCCAAGGCCACTGGATCGCAGAGTTGCTTCAACCGGAGCAACCTTTCGCTCTGCTCAGGAGGACACTCACTGCGCAGAACCGTCTGCCAGAGGTCTTCGACCAGTTTCAGCCGGTGTTGAAGCAGACGACTGGCTCCCGGGCCGCCACCATTGACCCTGGGCTGTTCGCCTGAGGGGGCATTGGCGGTGGACTGGGGCATTGACGCTCCGCTTGTCTCGTCGTTACCCATGATCATCCCAAAGCACCGCTCATGGGAGTTGACCGCTGCTCCTGGTCGCTCATGGTCAAGCTGCCCTGCTGCAGCAGGGCACTGATGCTCGTGCCGGTTTCGACGGCATTGATCCAGCGCATGGCCTGATTGCCGTTGCCGAGCAGGTCGTCCATGGGACGGAGCTGGCTGAGCAGGTTGTGTTGTTGGGCCAGAGGTGAAATCTGATCGAGCAACTCCTTGATCCAGGCGCGACAGGTCACGGAGGAGCCGTCTTGCCAGCGGTGCAGCGTGGCATCGAGGCTTTGATGGGCGGCGGCGGCATCGTTGGCATCCGCCAGCGTTGCCAGCTCTTCGGCTGTGAGACGGCTGGAGCGGATGGGATCCAGCTGTTGCGGTGCATCATGCAGCTGCAGCAGTCGCAGTTCCAGCAGTGCCGTGATCGCGATCAGTTCCGCGGGGTCGGTCACCAGATCACAGATGCGCAGTTCCAGGCGGTTGAGGTCGTAGGGCCGGCGCGGTCCGTTCGGTCTGACCGAGGTCCAGAGGTGACGTTCATTTCGCATCAGTCCTTCCGCCAGTTGCTCTTCCACCCAGCGGATGTAATGGCTGTGATTCAGGAACAGGGGAACCTTCTCGGGCGTCAGGGGGAATTGCCTCCACCGCTGGGAGTGTTGACCCGTGACCTCGTCATCCAGGAAAGGAGAACTGGCACTGAGCGCCAGGAGCAGTGCTGCTTCGCAGCGCACAAGGCGAACAGCAGCGAACAGCCACTCGGGATCCGTGATTCCGAGATTGATGTGGATGCTGGCGGTGACAACTCTCGTGCCGTAGCTCTGCTCGATTAAGTCGTGATAGGGATTGGCGGGGTCCGAACGTTCGAATCGACGGGTGTCTCCACGACTGAGAGTGCTCCCTGGAAGCAGGGTGAGGTTGCGTTGCTGCAACCAGTCGCGCAGGCGGCGACGGGGTTGCAGCAGCAGTTCCGGCAACTCGGCATAGGAGCTGGTCGGAGCGGTGATGTACTCGAGATTGCGATGGTCCGGCTCGGTGACGAAGTCGGGGAGTTCCTGTGCAACCTCCGCAGCAACGCCGACATGGGAGCCGTCATCGCGTCCGGTGAACAGTTCAACTTCGAAACCTTTGAGCAGCAGCGGGGTGCTCATGAATCGGAGGCGTTCAGGCAGGCCAGAGCCGTGAGCATGCCTTTGGCTTTGTTCAAAGTCTCCTCAAATTCAGCCGTTGGTTTGGAATCTGCCACTACACCTGCTCCGGCCTGCACTTTCACGCGGCAGCCACCTGCACCATCGGGCTGCACCACCATGGTTCGAATCGTGATGGCTGTGTTCAGAGCACCGCCAAGGTCCACCGAGCCGTACACCCCGGAGTACGGGCCCCGGGCATCGGGCTCCAATTCATGGATGAGCTGCATGGCCCGTATTTTTGGCGCTCCGCTCACAGTGCCTGCCGGGAATGAAGCCATCAGCAGGTCCCAAACGTCGTGATCCGGCGTCAGCCGACCTTCCACCTGGCTGACGATATGCATGACGTGGGAATACCGCTCGATCACCATTAGATCCTTCACCGCGACGCTGCCTGGCTGGCAGACGCGGCCCAGGTCGTTGCGGCCAAGATCCACCAGCATGACGTGCTCTGCGCGTTCCTTCGGGTCCGCCAGAAGATCGGCCTCCAGCTCGCGATCCTCCAGCGGGGATCGTCCGCGGGGACGGGTGCCGGCAATCGGTCTCAGTCCGGCATGAACGCCATCGGCAGCTGGTTCCGCCTGCACCATCACCTCCGGACTTGATCCAATCAGCTGCCAGTCGCCGAAATCGAAAAAAGCCATATATGGCGATGGATTCACCATCCGCAGACTGCGATACAGCTCCAGTGGTGTCTGCTGGACCTTGGTTTCCAGGCGCTGGCTGATCACCAACTGGAACACATCACCGGCGGAGATGCGTTCCTTCGCTGTGAGAACCGCCTGCTCAAATTCATCCTGGCTGCGGTTGCTGCTTACCTCAGGAAGAGTTTTGGCCGATCCATCCCATCGGAGCGGATCCACCGGTGGCAGCGGTGCATTCATCCTGTCTCTCAGCGACTGGATGCGATTCAGTGCCATGCCCCAGGCTTCATCCTCGTCGCGGCTGTCCGACAAATCGGCATAGGCAACAGCGGTGATCTGTCTTTTCACCTGATCGAAGATCAGGATCGCGTCCATCAGCATCCAGATTCCATCCGGAGGATCAGCCGCCGTGCGGGGATGCACCGGAACCGAGGGTTCGATCCATTGAATGAGTTCATAGCCCCACATTCCGTAGAGCTGCCCAAGAGGTGGCAGGCCGGGCAGGCTGACGCAGTTGTATGGAGCCAGGCAGCTCCGGAGGCTGTCAAAGGGGTTGCCCTTCAGGGAGTCCTCACGACCATCTCGCCATCGGCGTTGGAGCAAGTCCCCACGCGCGCTTGCCGTCCAGAGGGGGTCGCAGGCAATCACGCTCCATCGACCGAGGGTTTCCCCTCCTTCTACAGATTCAAGAAGGACGCCAGGTGGATGACCTGAGCCAGCCTTGATCCAGGCGGTTAGAGGTGTTTCAAGATCCGCTGGCCAGCTCTGGGCCAGCGGTATCAGGTTGGCGCCAGAGGCTACGGCCTTGTGAAAGGTGGCGCGATCAGGGCTGAACATGCGTTCATTTTGCAGCCCCGATGGACGCCCGGTGAAATCAGGTGTCGAAGGTGTTCCGACCGCTGAACTTGATGTTGGCTGGGTTGGTGTTCTCGCCAATCCGGCGGGGGTTATGACCCACCATCGGGCGACCTTCGTTCACCTTCTCGGGGAACACGCCATCTTTTGGATGCAGGAATTCAGTATCGCCACCGGGAAAGATGCGGTAGATCTTGAAATCTTCCATGCGGGGCTTGAACTTGGTCCGGAGCTGGGTGCCGAGAGCCAGGCATTGCTCTTTCCGCGCGAAATACATGATGTTTTCGCCGGAATTCATCATCGCGGCACCGCCTGTGGGCAGCTCAAAGGCTTGTTCGCTTTTGCTGGTCCAGGTGATCGCGTATTTCTCTTCAGTTTCGGCGGAGTTGAGAAGCCCCCCCGTGCTCGCAATGAACTGAGGAAGCTGACCGTTCAGAGTCGAAGCTGTCATGGCGCAGAACGCAAGACGTACGGTTATGACTGGAAAGTAGCACCGTGCATGTGCACAAACGCCATCTGCGAAAGCATCCTTCACACCCTTGAATAAAGCTGCTTCGTCAGCGGTCAGGTATGGGCTGATGCCACCGGGAAAAAGACTGTCAGGTCTCGTTTACGACGAGCCTGGTAGCGCCCCCCGAGGCTTGCCATCAGTTGTCGAGTGGCGTCCTGGCTGAGCTGGAGGCTGCCGGTGGTGGGATCCCAGCTCAGCACAGTTCCGACCTGCTCCCTGTCGGCCTGTTCAGTATCTACAAATTCAGTGTCGAGCAGCTCCAGCTCTGCATCGTCCTCAGCTGCAGAGCTGGAGGCCTGGGATCGCACTTGGAGTTGAAGCTTGAGCCTGGCTCCAGCTGGCTGGAGCAGCAGCAGCAGCCTGGATCCCGGCGGAAGTCCGCGACTGACGCGATCAATCAGGCCCCACAGCATCGGTTCAAGACGCCGCGCATCGCTCAGAATCTCTGGCAGATCGTTTTCAATCCCCAGCTGCAGGGCCACTTCCCGACGGTCGAGTTGTTCACGCCATCCAGGTTCAAGGGTCTGAAGGATTGCGCCCAGGTCGGTTCGGGCCAGCTGCATCTCGGATGGTTTCCGTTGCAGTTCAGCGGCCTGGAAGATCAGCCCGAAGCGATCGATCTGTTCGCTGCACTCCACATCGATCTGCTGAAGGCGGTTCTCGACCACCGAGGGCAGATCCTTGCGTCGCAGCAGAGAGCGGATCAGTGTGCGGATCGTGGCCAGTGGCGTTCGCACCTCATGGGTCATGGCTTCCAGCAGGCTCAGGTCATGGCTCGGTGTCTGCTGCGCATTCGAGCTGTCGGGTGCCGACTGCAAGGTCAGGCTCGGGGCCGACTCCGTCAGCTTCTCGGCCAAGCGTGGCCAAAAGCATCGGTCGAAGTCCGGATCATTCCGCAAAGGCCCAAGTCCGTTGAGTTGGTCACGCAGTTGATCGGCCAGGGCCGTTTCAGACCCCTTGAAGCGTTCCCCAACCATCGTCAAGGCGTCGCTCAGGCTTTCAGCGTCGCAACGCATCAGCAACTGTCGTTCCCCGGGTTTTCCATTGATGGCAAGGGCCAGTTGCAACTCAGGTGTGATCACCAGCAGCACTGGGTCGTCACCGTCCCTCGGTTCCAGTGCCAAGCGGCAAAAGCCAGCGTTCTCCGAGGCTGGGCGACCACTGCCTGGTAAAGCGGCATGGAGCGGGCTCAGCCTTTCAAGACTTTCCGGCGCCCAGACCCAACCCTTCAGTTGACGCAGCAGGTCGGGTTCATAGAGCGCCGGTAACGGAGCGGCCATCCAGAGTCCCGTTTGAACCTGCCGTTCGATCAGGGCCTCTTGAATCACCTCCAGCGCTCCCCACCACAGGCGTCGGACGCCGGCCTCATCGCAGTGTCCCGGTTTGATGTCGCGGGCCAGGCGCTGACGCAGGCCCAACAGGCTGGTGTCGTTCACCATCGACCGGGGAGCCCTCGGCGACTCCGGCGAACCACCGACAAGCAGAGACCCAGGCAGAGAAAATTCACCACCATGGCGGACCTTCCATAGCTGAGGAACGGCAGAGGGATGCCGGTGATCGGGCCCAGTCCAATGGTCATGAAGATGTTCACCACGACTTGGAACATCAGCATGGTGCCAATGCCCACAACCACGAGCGACTCGAAGTCGCTGCGGGCGTTGCGTGCAATTTGCAACAGCCTCCCCATCAGCAGAGCGAAGCCCAGCACCACCAGCAGGCAACCGATCAATCCTGTTTCTTCGCCCAGGGCACTGAAAATGAAATCGGTGTGCTGTTCAGGAATGAAACGCAGTTTGGTCAGCTGCCCCTGCAGCAAACCGGTCCCAAACAAACCGCCCGCTCCGATTCCGACGGTGCTCTGAAGCAGGTGGTAGCCCCCCCCCAGAGGGTCCTGTGATGGGTCCAGGAAAAGCACTAGACGATCCCGCTGGTAATCCTTCAGCCCGTTCAACCAGAGCCAGGGGGTGATCACGGCCATCAGACCGTGGATCGCCAGGGTGATGCTGGCGGCGAGCCGCTTCCAGGGCAGAGCCCTGTAGGCCAGCACAGCCATCAGGGGGATCCAAATGCCCAGAGCCCAGGGCAGCAGGCCCGAGATCAGTGCCGTTGCCAGGGGTGACAGCAGCAACACCACCCATTCAAAGGGCATGCCCGACCAATACAGCATCGTCAGCATCAGAGCCCCGAACACCAGTGAGGTCCCGAGGTCGGGCTGGATGAAAACCAGTAGCCAGGGGATGGCGATCACGCCGAGAGGGCGAAGCAAATCCACGGGGCGCTCCACCGGATGGCGAGACAGAACTGCAGCCACCAGCAAAATTGCTGCGATCTTGGCGAATTCGGAAGGCTGCACATGGAGTGGTCCGATGCTGATCCAGCGCTGAGCTCCAAGGGCGGTGGTTCCGATCAGCCGCACGGCGATCAGGCTGATCACGGTGGCGCCGTAGATCGGAATGAGCAGAGGCCGTAACCGCTGCAGCGGGATCCGCTCGAGACCAAGGGCAAGCACGACCCCCACCGCGGCGGTGATCCAGTGGTGATACCAATCGGCGTAGTCGGCCTGGCGCTGGGTGCTGGCGATCAGCAGCCCCGCAATCCCCACCATGGCCAGCGGTACTCCCAGGAGAATCCAGTCCCTCGGAGTTTGCTGTCGGCCGGGTTGGGCACGCATCGTCACACCGTCGTTGCCACCTGTTGCATCACCGAATCAGCCAGGCTCAGGAACGCGGTTGAGCTGGCGGAGTTGGGGCGAGACAGCACGGCTGGGCGGCCGGAATCACCACCTTCCTGGACCGGCATCTCCATCGGGATCTGTGCCAGCAGGGGTACGTCGTAGTCCCCCGCCAGTGTTGCTCCGCCACCACTGCCGAACAGGGCATATCTGCGGTCAGGCAGATCGGGAGGAATGAAGCAGCTCATGTTTTCCACTACGCCCAGAACGGGAATGTTCATCTGGCGGAACATCGCCAGTCCGCGACGGGCGTCCTGCAGAGACACCTGCTGGGGTGTGGTGACGATGACGACACCCGCCATGGGGACGGCCTGAGCCAGGGACAGCTGGGCATCGCCGGTGCCGGGAGGTAAATCAACAACCAAGACGTCCCGTTCGCCCCACTCCGCCTGATAGAGGAACTGCCGAATAATCCCGTTCAGCATTGGACCGCGCCAGATCACCGGCTGGTGTTCATCGATCAGCAGCCCCATCGAGACCATGGCGATTCCGCACGATTCGATTGGAACGATCCGCTGCTGATCCCCACTGCCCATCACTTCGGGGGTCTGGTCGGCAACCCCAAGCATGGTTGGTGCGTTGGGCCCGTAGATATCGGCGTCGAGGAGGCCGACCCTCAGCCCCTTCTTGGCAATCGAGCAGGCCAGGTTGACCGCAACTGTGCTCTTGCCTACGCCACCCTTGCCACTGGACACTGCAATGACCTGGCGCACTCCCGGGATGGATTGGCGCTCAGCAGGTTGCCCGTGACCGGCCTGGCCGATTCCTCCCTGGCTGGGGGGCTGGCCGATTTCAATCTGGACGTCGTCAATGCCGTCGAGGCCTGTCAGCAGCTGGCGGGCTTCCTGAACAATCCGGTCGCGTTGCCCCTGAGCGAAACCCGGCAGATTTAGACGGAAGACCGCTCGGGCATCGGCGACTCGGACCTGGTCGATCCAGCCCAGGTCTACGACTGGCTTGCCACTGCCGGCATCGGTCACCTGCTGCAGTGCCTGAATCGCCCGCTCGGCCGAAATCATGCCCGTACTGGAAGTGTGCCGGATCCTAGAGGTGGCATCCCGTGACAGTCCCTGACGGACGCTTGTCGTGGACTTGTCTGACCTGTTTAGGTTTCTTGATTGATTCAAGGCCCTATTGCCATGGTCCGCTCGCTGATTCGCCGCGTTCTCGGCCGCCAGAAGAGTGGACCAGCGCTGCCATCACTGGAGTTACCTCCCGAAAACTCCCGTGACAGGGCTCGAGCGATGGTCATGGGTCTCCAGGACGAAATCTGCGCCGGCCTGGAAACTCTCGATGGCGAAGGTCGTTTTGCGGAAGAAAGCTGGGAGCGACCTGAAGGAGGTGGCGGTCGATCGCGGGTGATGCGCGAAGGCCGCGTGTTTGAGCAGGGCGGGGTGAATTTTTCGGAGGTTCAGGGGCAGGAGTTGCCCCCCTCAATTCTCAAACAGCGCCCCGAGGCCAAGGGGCATCCATGGTTTGCCACCGGCACGTCGATGGTGCTGCACCCCCGTAATCCCTATATCCCAACTGTTCATCTGAATTACCGCTACTTCGAAGCCGGTCCGGTGTGGTGGTTCGGTGGTGGTGCCGACCTCACTCCCTATTACCCCTTTCTTGACGACGCACGGCACTTCCATCGCACGCATCAAGCGGCGTGCGATTCGGTTCACCCCGACCTGCATAAGGTGTTCAAGCCCTGGTGTGATGAGTACTTTTTCCTCAAGCACCGCAGTGAGACCCGTGGTGTCGGGGGGATTTTTTACGACTATCAGGACTCCCAGGGTGTTCTCTACAAAGGTCAGGATCCGAGTGGTCCCGCCGCTCGCGTGTCAGCGGATCTCGGCCCGAGGCCCCTTGGATGGGAACAGTTGTTTGCCCTAGGCCAAGCCAATGGGAGGGCCTTTTTGCCGTCGTATGCCCCCATCGTTGAGAAGCGCCATCCGATCGCCTATGGCGACCGGGAGCGTCAGTTCCAGCTGTATCGCCGCGGTCGTTACGTCGAATTCAATCTCGTCTGGGATCGCGGCACGATCTTCGGTCTCCAGACCAACGGACGAACTGAGTCGATCTTGATGTCTCTGCCGCCCATGGTGCGCTGGGAATACGGCTACAGCGCTGATGCCGGCTCCCGGGAGGCTCTGCTGACCGAGCTGTTCACCAAGCCCCAGGATTGGCTCAACGACCCCGGTCTTGATGACCGTTGCCGCCCCCATGGGGCGATCAGCTGACGCCCTTCACAAGGGCATCCACAACCCGCTCGGCCAGGCAGTTCACCGTTTGTGAACGAGTCGCCTGGTCGCGCAGTTTGTCTTCCAGGGGTGGCTCGAGCATGGCAATTTCAAGAATGCCGATCCCTCGCCGAGGACCTCCCAGGCCTCCCCTGAAGTTTCTTGGAAAACGCCCGAAGGCTTGCCCAAGACTCTCATCCACGCTGTTGAGTGGACGGTTGATGGCGGGGATCAGGCCCGAGCCGAACCCGTGAGGGCGGTAGGCATCGAAATGAATCTCCAGGATGTATTCCCCACGGGCTGACCAAGCCTTCGCTCTGGACCAGTTGGTTCCTGGATTGTCGTCATCGAGGATGGTGATTGACGGTGGGGTGTAGGAGCGGATGGTCAGCCCTCGGGATGTCCCCAGACGCACCACCGCTGCCTGAACCTGTCGGTTCCAGAACAGTTCGTCACGGATCCCGGCCTGCATCGGCGCCAGTCTGCGTTTGTCAACCGCGTAGCCGGGAGTGCCTGAGCTGCCGATCCCCTGGGAGTCGGCATGGCCTGCCATCACCACGATCGACAGATTGGCAGCGGCTTGGGTCCGTCCGATCCAGCGTCCAGGCATTTTGGTGCGAGGGCCGAGCAGCGGGTCTGGGTTGGCAGGAGCAGGACAGGTGGCTGTTAAAGCCGGTGTTGTTTGCTGCGCTGGCTTCTGCCTGGGTGCGGGTGTGCTGAGCCAGTTGCGCTGTTCAGCAGCTTTGCTCATCGCGAGCGGCACCAGGGATAGCCCTGTGATGACGACCCCTGTGGCAAAGCGATGCCGTTGAACCCCGGCTGACTGACCCATGGTTCAGATCGGAGATGACAGCAGAGATCCATCGCTGGACAGTTCGAGTGACTCGGACAGCTCCAGTTCAATGGCGATCAATTCGTCGCGATGAGCTCGAAGCCGCAGATTGCTGCCTTCCATTGATGTAGAGGTTTCCAGAAGCCTCAGCTCAAGCGCTTCGGTGCGTGCTGATCGACGGGTGTAAATCCATCCTGCTGCAGGTCCGATCAGCACAAGTGCCAGAGGCCACCACTGGAGTTGCGGTGCCAGTTGCCGCAGCACCAACCCGAAGCAGCTGCCACCGATTGCCGCCAGAGCTGAAAGCAGCACTGCCAGGGGGCGACTGGCTGTCACCTCTCCGCGGAAGCGAAGAACCTGGCGCTCTGCGTCGCCGCCGTCGCGGCTCCAGCCGCGCTGTTCCAGCCAGCTGCTGATGCCATTGAGCACCTCGAGTGGTGGTCGCGGGGAGTGCACATCCACAACAGTGGTTCGGTCCTTGCTGGCGGCCCGCAGAAAAAAGACGAGGCCAATGGCCAGCAGAACGGTGAGCAACAGTGTGGACTGGAAGCCCGATGGCATTGGGCAGCGACGATGAGTGCAGCTTTTCTAGGCCGGCCGCCGCCGTTTTAGCTCAGCACCAATCGATGAGATTCCAGCCAGCTGTGCCAGGGCTGCATCAGTTTTTCGGCCTGCCCGCGGGCATCGGCCTGGAGATGAAGCATGCGCCTTGGGCGCCCACGGCTGGGGCAGCGCTGGGGATAGGAGCTGATGGATCCTTGCTGCTCGAGGAAATCCAGTGCCTGTTGAAGCACGGTCTCCGACAGTCGCAGCTGGGGCTCCTCACGCAGCAGCTTCTGCATCAGACCAGACGGATAGTTGTCGTCCTTCAGAAGGCATTCGAGCACCCAGCACACGGCCAGTTCCAGATCCAGGAACTGCGGCGGTGGTTGTTGGAAGTACTGCTCGATATCAGCCAGGCAGGCGCGGGAGGGTTTGCGACGGGAGAACACAGCGGCAGGGACGCTTCCCTTATCTAAGGCGATCTCATTTTGAGATTCAAGGGGGAAGCGTGAGGTTTTTGGCGGCGGTGGCGATTCACACTGTCTCGGTATCCGGTTCGACGTCATGGCTGATCCCCGCCCCGCTCCCGCTGAGTTCGCCGTTTTTGATGGGGATCTCGATGCCGACTGGACTGAGCGCTACATGAAGACGTCCCGCTTGGCGGTCGATACCGAAGCGATGGGATTGATTCACGGTCGTGATCGGCTCTGTCTGGTGCAGATCGCCGATGCAGAGGATCGGGTGAGTTGTGTGCGCATCGGCCTGGGCCAGAGCGAGGCACCCAATCTGCAACGGCTGATGGAAGCGCAGGCTGTCGAGAAGGTCTTCCATTTCGCCCGTTTTGATGTGGCTGCACTTGCCAGTGGCCTGGGGATCGCCGTGAACCCTCTGTTTTGCACCAAAGTGGGAAGCCGTCTGGGACGCACCTACACCCCTCGCCATGGTCTGAAGGATCTGGTGATGGAGCTCGTGGGGGTTGAGCTCGATAAAGGAGCCCAGAGCAGCGATTGGGGCCGGGTCGACGAACTCACGGATGTGCAGCTGGCCTATGCCGCCAATGATGTGCGGTATCTGCTGCCGGCCCGTGAGCGGCTCGAAACGATGTTGCGGCGCGAGGGACGTTGGGATCTGGCGGTGCGCTGTTTCCAATGCATTCCTGTGATGTCCGAACTGGATCGGTTGCGTTTCCATCAGACCTTCGAGCATTGATCGGTCGCTGCTGCACCCGCTTCAGTCTTCGATGATGAAATTGCCGTCGCCTTCGCTGACGCTCAGTAGGGAGTTCAACCGTTCGGGGTTGTCGGCATTGCTTTCATCGGTGTCGTTATCGAGGGCATCCAGCAGGGATTGCGCCATGGCGCGACGCCCTTCGACATCTCGGCGTCCTTCGCGGGCCGCGGCCTGATCCACGCGACGGCGGGCACTGGCCAAGCTGATGCTGAGGCGGGTGGCGAGCTGGGCACAGAGCTTGACGTAATTCTGGTCTTGGATGGCAGCCATGGATCGCTTCAGCAGACCTTCAGTATCCGTGCAGCCGTTCCAGCACCAGTTCCGCAAGCCGAGCGCTACCCCCGGGGCGACCCATTCGGCTGCGGCCGATTGCGGAGAGTTTCTGGCACAACTCCGGCGACGTCAGCAGGGTTTCCAGGCGTTCACGTAGGTCGGCTCCACTGGAACAGGGCCTCACCGCTCCTCCCAGCAGTCGGGCCTGACGCATCGCGAAGGGCTTATGAAACTGTGGTCCCGGTCCCGGCAGGGAAAGAGCTGGGATGCCTAAACCCACCAGCTGTTCCGTGGCTGTTCCAGCTGTGGCCAGGCCAACTTCAGCCCAACCGGCCCATTGGGTGAATTGGTTCCTTCCCAGGATCACCAGCAGTGGTCCACGCACCCAGCAGGCTTCTGCGCCGAGTTGATCCGAAGGGGGGAGGCCGCGCCGGAAGCCCAGTTTTTTCAGGATCGGCTCCGTTTGTTCCGGTGAGGGCTGGGTCCCCAGGGCAACGAGCACAGCCAGTGGTGTGCTGTTGCTCAGCGGTGTGATGGCCGCCAGCAAACGTTCCAGGTTGCGGCAGGCCTCCGGCATGCGACTGCCGCACAGCAGCAACACGCGCCGGCAGCGCTGCAGGCTGGCTGGCGGTGGAGCCGTCTTCAGGCCATCCATCATCGGGTTTCCTGCAGCCAGGGCTGGGATGCCCCTTTGCTTCAGGCCCCGTGCGGTGAGTGCATCGCGCATGGCAACGAGGCGGCAGCGTCGGTGACGCATCAGCATCCATTCCCATGGATCCCACTCGCTGCCTTTGCAACGGTGATATCGGTCGCTCAGTTGGCGTCCAGGCCCGCTGCGCCAGGTGTAGTCACTTTTCGGTGTGCCAATAAATCCATAGCGGGCACCGCTGCCCCAGGCCATCAGCAGTGGCAGCAGATCTCCCACCGCCAGAACCGTGGCTCCTCGTCGGGCCCGCTGACGCACCAGGCGCCACTGCAGCCAGCTCAGCAGCGGAAGCCCCGCACCAATGTCTGCCATCAGACCGCGCAGGCTTTGATTGCTGAACCCGCCACTGGGCAGTGCTGCTCCAGGCCCGATTCGCGTCAGCCACCCGGCTTGCGTGGCTGCCTCAAAAGCGCTTCCAACGCCCACGAGTGGAAGCACCTCGAGCCGGGGACGGGGGTGGTGGGTTCGCAGTTGTTCGAGAACGCGCAGGGCGATCAGGTCTTCCCCGTGACCATTGCTCAAAACCAGTAGGGAAGCACCGTCTCGGCTGATACGATCCTGCTTAGGGAATGAGAGTTCCTCCCCGGCGGCATGGCCAAGTGGTAAGGCAGAGGATTGCAAATCCTTTATCCCCAGTT
>CAJWLE010000006.1:0-22999 GCA_913042965.1 uncultured Synechococcus sp. | reverse complement strand
GTTCGACGCATTCACCCTCTTTCCAAGGGCTGTAACGAACGATAACAAAAGATGTAATAACTCGCAACTCTGGGGCTGATGCGTGTAAGCACCAGCCCCAAGGGCGCAGGAGCATCAAGAGGCTCAAGAGAGCTTCCCGGCCACCAGCAGCCCTCATGCGATCGCACCACTTGGCCTCCCCTCGCCCCGCTCTCTCTTGCTCTCGGGCACATCCGAGAGGCCGTTATGGTTATTGGTGAAGTTATGTAAAGCATTGCTATGGCGTTCTCTACTCAGGACCTGCTCGTTCTCTTCGGCAGCTTCGGCATGGCTCTTTTCGCCCTGAACATTTACAAGATCAATACGGCTCAGGGATGAGCCTTGCCGTTGAACTTTTGATCGCAGCGGGAGACGTTGCCATTGCGCTTCTGGTGGCAACTTCACTGCCAGGTCCCGTTGCGCCCATCGGCGTTAGGCGTCCATTGGGTCGCACAATCAGGGCACACAAAAGGCCCTCCAAGAGGAGAGCCAAAAACAACAACCCTTCATTGGCTGTGGTCGGTTTGTGTAAGCCTTTAAATCAGAAGTAGATCTTGCCGCCTCCCCAGGCCGTTCCCTGCACTTTGGGAGCCACCAGGATGTAACCGGCCATCAACCGCAACTCTTCGTCGGTGAGATCTCTCATGGCTGGATACAGCTCGGCATCGCGCATGCTTGGGTGCAGGTCAGCAATGCTGTATTCGCCGTCGTAGGAGGTGGGATCTCTCATGTAATCCACCAGGGCGTCGACGTTGTCACGCGCTGGTGTGGCCAAGGCCAGGGTCTCAGGGTCCAATCCCACGTTGTGATTGGTTTTCGTGATGCCGCCGGCATGACAGGTGCCGCAGCTGGTGTTGAACACCTTGCGACCGGTATTGAATTCCTGTTCGCTGAAGGTGACTTGAATCCCTTCAGGATCCGCTGGAACCGTGAGGGTCTCCGCATCCCAGCTGGCTGCATCAGCCTGGGGTGTGAACACCAGCCCAATCAAAACGGGAACAATGATCAGAAGTCCCTTCAGGGACCGCTGCAGATAGGAAAGAAGAGAGGCCATGAAGGATGCCAGGGGTTGACGCACAAACCGCACAAGCTCTTGTATCACGGCAAGCCGGCCGTCCGTGGGCGAATCACGAACTATTGCAGCGGGGCTTTACGTCGAGGCTGAGGAAGTCTTTGGCCAGAACGGTGTTGGGAAAGATGGCCTGGGCCTCCTGAAGGAGGTCGTTGGGGGTCACTGAATTGCCTGGAACGTAACGAGGGCTCAGGTGCGTCAGCACCAGTTGGCCAACCCCGGCTTCCGCGGCGGTCTGGGCCGCCATGGTGCTGGTGGAGTGCTGTTTTTGAAACGCCATCTCCGATTCGGCATGCGCGAAGGTTGATTCGTGGATCAGGAGGTCGGCACCTCGGGCCAATTCCACGGCCGCCTCGCTGAAGACGGTGTCGGTGCAATACACAACACTCACCCCGGGTCGCTCCGGGCCGCAGAGGGTGGTGCCATCGATCGTGCGACCGTCCGAGAGGGTCACGGTCTCGCCGCGTTTGAGTTGGGCATACACCGGCCCCGGTGGAATCTCCAGGGCCCGGGCCTGGTCGATATCGAATCGCCCGGCCAGGGGCTTCTGCTCCACGCGATAGGCGTAGGCCGGCACCCGATGGGTGAGAGGCGTGCAGCGAACGATCAGGTCGGCGTCCTCAAACACCACACTGCCCTGCTCGGCGGCGGGCCGCACCCGGTGCACCTGCAGGGGATAGCCAATGCGGGTGGAGCTGTTGGCCAGGGCTCCCTTCAGGAAGCTTTCCAGGGGGTCAGGCCCATAGAGGTCGATGCCCTCGTTGCTGTTTCCGGCCAGTCCGAGGCTGGCGAGAAGACCCGGCAGGCCAAACACATGGTCGCCATGCATGTGGGTGATGAACACCCGCCTCAGCTGTGACAAGCGCAGATCGCTGCGCAGGAACTGATGCTGCGTGCCTTCGCCGCAGTCGAACAGCCACATCTCCGAGCGTTGCGGCAGCCGCAGTGCCACGGCTGAAACGTTGCGAGCCCTGGTGGGTACGCCGGAGCTGGTTCCGAGAAAGGTGACCTGCAAGGCCGCTGATCCTCAGTCGTCATGCTGCCATCTAGCTGGCCCTGGACATGCGGGCCACACTGGGTGACGTTCTGGTGTTGTGTGCGTTTCGCTCCGGTTCTGGTTCTGGGGGCTTGTGCGGCCTTCAGCCTGATCTTTCCCGCTGCCGCCGTACCGCTGGGGAGAGAGCCCCAGATGCGGGTTCTGGTGCAGGAATCGTCACAGCTTTCCCTGCGATCCGATGGGGATCGGCTTCTCCAGGTGAGTGGTCTTCCCGGAGGCAGACGCCAGCTGCGTCGGATGACAGTTCAGCTACAGGCTGGCCGGCTGAATGTTGATCTGGATGGCCGGCGCCATTCGCTCCCGATCATCAGTGAGCTTCGGATCACGAACCAGGATCCCAGAGGCATCTGGCTGGGGCCGAGGCGTTATCGCGGCGTGCTGCACCTCAGTGCTGCGGGGGGGACTCTGCGCGCGATCAACCATCTCGGTATTGAAAGTTATCTGCCCAGCGTGGTGGGAAGCGAGATGCCTCACCGGTGGCCACTGGCAGCCCTGCAGGCCCAGTCGGTCGCTGCGCGCACCTATGCACTGCGCAAGCGCAACCGAGGTGGGCCATGGGATGTGAAAGCCACCATCGCCAGCCAGGTGTACAAGGGCGTGGAGTCGGAAACCCCCAGCACGTTGAAGGCGGTTGCGAGCACCCGCTCGCTGGTGTTGGTGCATGGAGGGAAGCTGATCAATGCGGTGTTCCACAGCAGTTCCGGGGGCGCCACCGAGGCCAGCGGCATGGTGTGGCGCCAGCAGTTGCCCTATCTGGTGAGCGTGCCGGACCACGATCAGCACAGCCCCATGCATCGCTGGCAGCAGCGTTTCGATCCGGTGGGCCTGCGTCAACGACTGCCGGAGACCGGTGGGGTGGATGCGGTGCAGGTGCTGAGCCGTTCGAGCAGCGGTCGGGTGCGCCAGGCGCGATTGCAGGGACCCAGGGGCTCGCTGATGCTCACGGGTGCGGACCTGCGCAGTCGACTTGGACTCAAAAGCACCCTGGTTGAGTTCGAGATGGTGCCACCGAGATCAACTTCCGCTCTGGCAACGCCATTGCCAGTGACACCGCAACGGAAGGCATCACGGATCCATCAGCTCACGGCATCGGTGCGGGGGAGCAGGCGTAACAGCTCATTTCTGGTGGCGCCACCCCCGCCGCTGCGACGGGGGATGCAACCCCGTCGATCCGTTGCAGGATTGCAGCTACTGGTGCGCGGCCAGGGCTATGGCCATGGGGTTGGCATGAGCCAGTGGGGGGCCCATGGTCTGGCCCAGCGTGGTGCGGACTTTCGCTCCATCCTGCGCCATTACTACCGCGGTGCTGATGTGATGCCTTACCGGCCTTTCCACGATCCAACCCTGGCGCAGGTCGCCCCATTCGAGCCACGTTGGAGGGGTTGATGCGGCTGCGCCGTTGACCTGTTCCTCCTTGCAACTTCGTCGCTTCGATGCGGCGATGTCTCTATGCAACTCCCTCGTGGATGTGTTGGAGCAGGAGCTTCGTCAGCTGTTGGCCCATGGGCCTGCGGCGCGTCCCCTCGGGTTGGCCACAGGTCGCACCATGGAGCCCGTCTATGCCGGATTGGTGAAGCGTTTGCAGGGTTGGTCCGTCACCGACCGCCAGCGGCTGCGCTTGGTCTGGTCCAGTTTCAACCTGGACGAATACATCGGACTGGCGAGCAGAGATCCGCGCAGCTACCGCGCGTTCATGGACACCTGGTTGGGCCAACCGCTGCAGCTGACGTCCTCATGCCTGCGTGTTCCGGACGGGCATGCGATGGACCCGACTGTTGCGGCTGAGGACTATTCCCGCGATGTGCAGGCCAGCGGAGGCATCGGGCTGCAGTTGCTGGGCTTGGGTGCCAACGGGCATGTGGGCTTCAACGAGCCCCCTTGCGGGCCGGACCAGAGGTGTCATGTGGTCACCCTGTCGCAAGCGACTCGACATCAGAACGCGTCGATGTTCGGTGGAACTCCAGCGGCCGTTCCCCATCAGGCGATCACGCTGGGTGTGGCTGAAATCCTGGCTGCTCGGGAGATTCACCTGGTGGTGACCGGTCGATCCAAGGCGCCGATCCTGGCGCGTTTGCTTGAGATGCAGCGGCCTGACTCGTCTCTTCCGGCCAGCTGGCTGCTGGAACACCAGCGGGTGCAGCTTTGGGCTGATGCCGAGGCGCTCTCACTAGCGTGACGAACCTTCTGGCCGGAGCATGAGCATCGATCCCGTGGAGCGGGGCCTGGAACAGAGTTTCGAGGCCGAGCGCTGGCGACGCTTCATTCACGACTGCAAAGACATCGAGCAGCTGCGCGATTTGGCCCTGGCTCTGGTTCAGCAGCTGGCGCAGCAGAAAGCTGCAAGCGCCTGGATGGCGACCCGGGCATCCGAATCGGAGAACGCCAAGCTGGAGATGCTGGCCAGCCTGATCCGTGAGCGTTCCGGGTCGGTAAATCAATCCACCGATCAGGGGGAGTGACCCTGGGTGTTCGAGCCAGAGGATCTCAGGATCCTCTGGCATCGGTTCCGCTGAAAATCAGCTGTGGTCTTTCTGCCAACGGCTGAGGTTGGCTGGGGAAAATTTGTGGCCATGTCGTGCCGCCACTTTCACCACGCAGGAGTTGTCTTCACCGCATCGCTGCACCTCGGTGCGGATGTTGTCGTTGCTCTGAACGCGCGACATGAAAGTTTCGAGCTGTTTCATCGACATGGGAACCTCCGGATGGGGTGCCCCCGGCGTAGCTGTAGCTACCGGAAGAGACCGTGCTCGCAAGGTTTGATCCCGATTTCCTTTGCGATTGACCGGCCTGGTCAGCTGCTGAGTTGCAGATCATCGGGAAGATCGAGGTTGGCGTTGACGCTGCGCACGTCGTCGAGTTCATCGAGGCAATCGAGCAGCTTGAGGGCTTGTCGTGCCGTATCGGCATCGCGGATGGGGGCCGTGGTGATGGCCGTCCAGTTGTGCCCCCACTCCCGCACATCCCAGCCCTGGCCCCGCAGGCCGTCCTGCAGTGATTCGAGGGCGGCAAAGGGGCCATGCACCACCGTTTCCTCGTCCTGCAGCTCATAGCCGTCGGCGTCCAGTTCCAGAAGCCCCTCCAGCAAGCGTTCTTCATCCGCTGCGCAGGCTGTGATCGTGACCTCACTGCGGTGGTTGAACAGATAGCCAACACAACCGTTCTCGCCGAGATTTCCACCGTTTTTGCTGAAGGCCAGGCGCAGGTCGGCTGCCGTGCGGTTGCGGTTGTCGGTCAGGGCTTCCACCAGCACCGCCATGCCCCCTGGGCCATAGCCCTCGTAGCGCACCTCTTCCAGCTGCATCCCATCAGCGCTCTGGCCAGCTCCTTTGGCGATGGCCCGCTCGATGTTGGCGGATGGCATGCCCGCTGATTTGGCTTTGGTGATTGCCGTGCGCAGCTGAAAATTGCCGGTCGGATCAGCTCCGGCTCGAGCCGCCACCATGATTTCCCGGCCCAGACGCGTGAAAACGGCACCGCGCTTGGCATCGACCACCGCTTTGGTGCGTTTGATCTGGGACCATTTGCTGTGGCCGGCCATGGTCCGATCGAACCCTGCTGATCTTGGTTGGGAAGGGTACTCAGCGAGGCTGTCGCCTTCAGCCGGCGGCGTCGAAAACCACCTTCGGTCGCAACAGCTGGGGGGATTCCCTGTGTCCGATGCCCGCCATGGTCCCGTCGGGATTGCACACCACCACAACGTCTTCGCTTGGCTGATTCAGCTCCAGGCGCCGTCCGCAGCGCCAGTCGGCCTGTTGCTGCTCATCGAGGTGGTGCTGGGGCAGATGGCTCAGGGCCATCAGCGGAGAGAGTGGCTCCGGCAGGGTTTCGCTGGCCTCCGGCAGGGGTGAAGCCTGGTGTTCGTGGAAGCCGAGCGCTTGGGTCCGCCGCAGGGAGGCCAGGCAGCCACCGCAGCCGATGGCATCCCCCAGATCCCTCGCAATGGAGCGGATGTAGGTGCCGGAGGAGCAGTGCACCTCAATGGCCAATTGTCCAGCCTTCGGATCCCAGTGGTTCAACTCAAGCCGGTGCAGGGTGACCGGTCGGGCTTTCAGCTCCATCACTTCGCCGCGGCGGGCCCGGGCGTGGGCTCGCTCGCCGTCCACGTGCACGGCCGACACCTGGGGGGGGCGCTGCTGAATCGCGCCGTGAAACGGAGCCAGAGCCTGCTTGAGCTCGGCCTCGCTGAGGTGGGGCCAGTCCTGCTGCTCCAGCAGATCACCCTGCAGGTCGTCGGTGCTGGTGCGCTGCCCCAGCTGGATCACACCGCGGTAGGTCTTGTCGCCGGGCAGGTAGGGCAGCAGCCGGGTGGCCGGCCCCAGAGCAATCGGCAGAACACCGGTAACGGCGGGGTCGAGGGTGCCGCCATGGCCGACGCGTCGAAGCCCATAGCAGCGGCGCAGACGGCCAACACAGCTGTGGGAGGTCAGTCCGGCTGGCTTGTCGATCACCACAAAGCCGAAGGGGCCGTCCACAGGGGCAGGTCGTCGTGAGCTCAGACTGTTGCATCCCATCGGTTTTGCCTGTGCCCCAGCTTCGTGACAGCCGCAGTGTTTCTGTAGACGCGTTTCTGCAGGACGGTCTTGCTGTGAAGCAGCACCTCAGCCGTTATCTGCAGCTGCCGCTGGAGGTTATAGAGCAGCGGTTGCCCACCAGCACCGATGACCTGGCCGATCTGCATCCCGGAGCGTTCCGTCCGGAGGATGCCACGACGTTCTACGAAGACACTGTCGGCACGGGGCACTTGCTGGAGCTGGCCGCCTGGCATCTCAGCAGTGCGGATTACATCGCTGACACGCTGCGTCTGCAGGGCATGGCGGTGGGGGGACAGGTGTTGGATTTCGGCGGAGGCATCGGCACGCATGCTCTTTCGGCGGCCGCTCTTCCACAGGTGGATCACGTCTGGTTTGTGGATCTCAACCCACAAAACCGGGCGTTTGTGCAACGCCGGGCAGAGATCCTTGGCCTGGCTCCCAAGCTTTCGGTGCATCGCGATCTTGAAAGCACCGGTGATGTTCGCTTCGACGCTGTGGTGTGTCTCGATGTGCTGGAGCACCTGCCGGATCCATCAGCGCAGCTGACGGAATTTCATCGGCGTATGGCGCCGGAGGCCATTGCCCTAATGAACTGGTATTTCTTCAAGGGCCACAACGGTGAGTACCCGTTCCATTTCGATGATCCGCAGCTGGTGAACGGCTTCTTCCAAACACTGCAGAGTCGCTTTCTGGAGGTGTTTCACCCCCTGCTGATCACGGCCCGGCTTTACAGGAAAGCCTGAGGACACGGCACCACAAAGCCCCAGTCAACCTTTGTGGTGCTGGGGCTCTGGATCAACGTTGTTGCGTCTTGCCGCGATCGCGCTGCTGTCAGACGGCAGCAGCGATGTTGATGCGCTTGCGGTTACGCAGGCCGCGGCGGATGGTTTCGAACTTCACCACACCGTCGGTGAGCGCAAAAAGGGTGTCGTCCTTGCCTTTGCCGACGTTGATGCCGGGCAGCACGGAGGTGCCGCGCTGACGGATCAGGATCGAACCGGCGGACACACTTTCGCCGCCGTAAGCCTTCACACCAAGGCGCTTGGAATTGGAATCGCGACCGTTGCGCGTTGAGCCTGTGCCTTTCTTATGTGCCATGAGGAGAAAGAGGGGGTGGGGCGGAAATGAAGAACCGGGAGGGTCAGCCGATGGCCTTGCCGCCCACGGAGATGGACTGAACCATCACCCGGGTGAGCTCCTGACGGTGACCATTCTTGCTGCGGGTCTTCTTTTTGGGGCGCATTTTGTACACGATCACCTTGGGACCGCGACGGTGGGACATGACCTTCAGCTCGACGGTTGCGTCCTTGACAAAGGGCTGACCCAGGGTTGTGCCCTTGGCATCCTTCACCAGCAGCACGTTCTCGAGCTTGATGGTGTCGTCGACCTCAGCCTGAAGACGATCCAGGTCGTAGTAGCGGTTGGGCTGAACCCAGACCTGGGTGCCGGAGGCTTCAACGATGGCGTAAGCCTCGTTTGATTCGGGTGCTGTTTTGGTGTCGGCCATGCAGATGAGACGCGGTCAGGCTCGGCGGAACCGATTTGGCCTGAGGCCGCAATCGAAAGACAAACAAAGATCTTCGACCCTCAAGCCCCCCACCGTCAACATTCAGGAACGTTTTATTCCTGACCCTGCGGATGGCCAGGCCCGGCCTCACCATTGCTCTGCTGCTGCGAACCCCTGGATTGGCGCAGTCCTGCCGGCAATGGCTGCCCGAAAATCGCTACGAACCGATCGATCTCCTGACGGATGACGATCGGGATCTTGTGGAGATCCTGCATCAACGGCAGGAGGCCATTGATGCGGTGGTGATCGAGCAGGACCTGCTTGACAGTGACAGCCGGGAGCAGCTTGTGGCGGGAGGCCTTCTGTTTCCAGCGGTCCTGGTGGGAGAGGTCAAGGGGCGTGTTGATTACCACCCCGAGGAACTGCATCTTGCGGCGGACCAGCTGGCTCAACTCGGATACAACATCGATGCCGCCATCTCCCGCTTTCTGCGTCAAGGTCGCGCCGATGGCCGTTCCGAGGAACAGAGGGCCGGCGCTGTGGATCGCCTGTCGCAGCGGTTGCAGGAGCGGCTGGGATACCTAGGGGTTTTTTACAAGCGAGATCCATCTCGATTCCTCGGACGGTTGTCGGCCGAGGAACGCAATGAGTTGCTCGAGTCGTTGCAGCGCACCTACCGCGACTTACTGGCGAGCTACTTCAGTGATCCGGCGGCATCAAACCAGGCTCTGGAGAGCTTTGTGAACACGGCTTTCTTCAGTGATCTGCCGATCACGCGAACAGTGGAGATCCACGTGAACCTGATTGATGAGTTCTGGACGCAGCTGCGACTGGAGGGTCACAAAAGTGATTTTCTCCAGGATTACCGCCTTGCTCTTCTCGATGTGATGGCTCATTTGTGTGAGATGTACAGGCGTTCCGTCCCGCCGGAGATTCCTCTGGCGGGTTCGCTCACCGGTCGCAACCTGGCTGAGTCAGATCCATCGGATGCCTCGGAGGTGTCGTCATGAGTCCTCGCAAGACTTACATCCTCAAGCTCTACGTCGCTGGCAACACGCCCAATTCAATGCGGGCTCTCAAGACCCTGCGCAACATTCTCGAAACCGAGTTCCGCGGGGTTTATGCCCTGAAGGTGATCGATGTGCTCAAAAATCCTCAGTTGGCGGAAGAGGACAAGATCCTCGCCACTCCAACGCTCTCCAAAATTCTGCCGCCACCGGTCCGCCGGATCATCGGCGACCTGTCCGATCGAGAGCGGGTGCTGATCGGCCTCGATCTGCTTTACGACGAGTTGGCAGACAACACGTTTGGCTCCGGTTATCTCGATGCCGTTGATGGGGATGACGAAATCCCGACGGAGGAATCCACCGATTCTTAAGCGAGGTGGTGATCACTTCGCCTCAGCTCAAGGTTCTATCTACGTTCCACTCATAAGTGTTGCGCCATGCAGTTTCCTCCCACCAGCGGCCCGACCCAGATGCAGGTTCAGAAGCTCCCGACCGGAATCGAGGGCTTCGATGATGTCTGTCAGGGTGGACTCCCCGTTGGTCGCAGCACCCTGGTCAGCGGCACATCCGGCACCGGCAAGACGGTGTTCTCGCTGCACTTTTTACACAACGGCATCAAGGATTTCGACGAGCCAGGAATCTTCGTCACCTTCGAGGAGTCGCCGCTCGACATCCTGCGCAATGCCGCCAGTTTCGGCTGGAACCTGCAGGAGATGGTGGAACAGGACAAGCTGTTCATCCTGGATGCTTCCCCTGATCCCGATGGCCAGGATGTCGCGGGAAACTTCGATCTCTCCGGCCTGATCGAACGGATCAATTACGCCATCCGCAAGTACAAGGCCAAGAGGGTGGCGATCGATTCGATCACCGCCGTGTTCCAGCAGTACGACGCCGTTTTCGTGGTGCGGCGTGAGATCTTCCGCCTGATCGCCCGGCTCAAGGAGATCGGTGTCACCACGTTGATGACGACCGAGCGCATCGATGAGTACGGGCCGATTGCTCGCTACGGCGTTGAGGAATTCGTCTCCGACAACGTCGTGATCCTGCGCAACGTTCTGGAGGGAGAACGGCGTCGGCGCACGGTGGAGATCCTCAAGCTGCGCGGCACCACTCACATGAAAGGAGAATTCCCTTTCACCATGGGTGCGCACGGCATCAGCATTTTTCCGTTGGGTGCCATGCGGCTCACTCAGCGATCGTCGAATGTGCGGGTCAGCTCCGGTGTGCCACGCCTGGACGACATGTGCGGTGGAGGCTTCTTCAAGGATTCGATCATCCTGGCCACCGGTGCCACGGGAACCGGCAAAACCATGCTGGTGTCCAAGTTCATCGAAGACGCCTGTCGCAACAAGGAGCGAGCCATCCTGTTTGCCTATGAGGAATCCCGTGCCCAGTTGCTGCGCAATGGCACCAGCTGGGGGATTGATTTTGAGCAGATGGAACAGGATGGAATGCTCAAGATCATCTGTGCCTATCCCGAGTCGACAGGACTTGAGGATCACCTGCAGATCATCAAGACGGAAATCAGCCAGTTCAAGCCGTCGCGGATGGCGATCGATTCGCTGTCGGCTCTGGCCCGAGGCGTGAGTCACAACGCCTTCCGCCAGTTTGTGATCGGCGTAACCGGCTACGCCAAGCAGGAGGAAATCGCAGGTTTCTTCACGAACACCTCAGAGGAGTTCATGGGCAGCCATTCGATCACCGATTCCCACATCTCCACGATCACCGACACGATCCTGCTGCTGCAGTACGTGGAGATTCGCGGTGAGATGGCGCGGGCTCTGAATGTGTTCAAGATGCGTGGCTCCTGGCATGACAAGGGCATCCGCGAATTCGTGATCACCGGTAACGGGCCGCAGATCAAGGATTCCTTCTCCAACTTCGAGCGGATTATTTCGGGTGTTCCGCATCGGGTCACCAACGATGAACGCAGCGAGTTGTCCCGCATTGCGCGAGGAGTGTCGGGCGAAGACTGAGATTGGAATTGGAATAACTTCAGGCCAGTTGTTCCGAGCGGGATCGTCGCTCCGCCTGCAATTGCAGTTCATCCTGATCCGCTTCGCCTAAGGGGAGATCGAACCAAAAGGTCGTGCCCACGTCCGGCTCGCTGGCCATGGCCACCTGCGCGCCGTGCTTATCCAGAATGCCGCGAACGATCGATAGCCCAAGGCCGGTACCGATCTCGGTGTGGACGGCATTCTCGACACGGAAGAAGCGGTCGAAAATACGTTCCTGGTCCGTTGCACTGATGCCGTAGCCCGTGTCAGCGACCTCGACGCGGAGTCTTGGCAGCGGTGAGGTGAGCTGGCAGGTGGGACCTTCAGGATCATCATTCGGCTCAGTGACGACCATCTGACAGCTGTCGGGCCATGCATAAGCCCGCAGGGCCAGCACGCCTCCCGGTCGACTGAACTTCAGAGCATTGCCCACGAGATTGTCGAGCACCTGAAGCAGCAGATCCCAGTTGGCAAGAACTTCCGGCAGATCCTCCGGGGCATCCAGCTGCAGGCGAACGTTCTTCTCGTCGGCATTGAGCCGGTAGGTGCGCAGGGTCTGCTCCATGGCCGGTCGCATGCTCATCGCCTCGAACTGCACGGCACGTCCCGATTCCAGCCGGGACAGATCGAGCACATCGTTCACCAGACGGGTGAGGCGATCGGTCTCGGCATTGGCGACACCTAGAAACTCCTGCTTCTCTTCATCGCTCAGTAGATCCCCCATGTCGTGGAGAGTCTCCACATAGCTCTTGATGTTGAAAAGCGGTGTACGCAATTCATGGGAGACATTGCTGATGAAACGGCTCTGGGCCGCATTCAGCTCCACCTCACGGGTGAGGTCCTGGACGGTTACGGCGATTCCCTTGAGCGTTTCGCCGCTGGCATCCCTCACGGCCTGAAGCACGATTCGGAGTGTTCGTGCGGGCTCCCCAATACTGCAGCGCAGATCTTCGCTGTCGGCGCCGCGGCTCAGCAGCAGATCAAGGGGCACATGCAGTTCGATGGCCAGCAGATCCGGTAGTTCCTCAACTAACTCCTGTCCTTCCAGGTTGCGGCCTTCCCAGCGGAACAGGCGACGTGCCGTGGGATTCGCCAACACGATCCGGCCCTCTGCATCGAGCAGGATGGCCCCATCGGCCATGGTGGCGATCAGGGATTGCTGCTTCACCTGCGCTGCGGTGAGCTCTTCGATGTTGGCTTCGTCGTAGGCCTCCAGCTGTGAGGCCATCGCGTTGAAACCGGTGAGCAGTTCCCCCAGTTCTCCGCCGACCGGCAGATCGATGCGGGCGTTGAAATTGCCGAGGGCAATGGAACGCACCCCGCGCAGCAACTCCTTCACCGGTCGGGTGATGGTGAGGGCGTTGAACACCGCCCCAAGAATCACCAGAACCCAGATGGAGATGAACACGGCGACAGTGACCTCACGGGTGAGGGCTGCACTGGCCAGTGCGGTTTCATTGGGGTTCACCCCAAGCCCGAGCACGCCGTAATACCGACCGTTGCGAATCAGGGGCACGAACACATCGGTGACGCGGCCCTGGGGGGTGAGGTGTTGACGCACCAATGGGTTCTGGGGCCGACGCCGCAATTCATCAGGCAGTTCAAGCCGCCGATTGAGGCGAAGGTCCCCTTCGGCGGTTGACGAGGACGCACTGATGGGAATGCCGAGGTAGATGATTCCATCAGGATCGGCGAAGAAGATGTAGCGAACGCTGCGGCTGGAGCGCCAGAATTTCTCTGCAACGTCTGCGAGTTCGCGGTCCTGCCCCTGGGCCACCAGTTCGGTGACATTCCCCGCGAGGAGCAGTCCCAGATCCCTGGCGTAGCGGGTGTCGTTCATGACAGCATCGCGCTGGATGCCGTTGAGGGCCAAAAAGGTGATGCCGGTCATCACCAGGCTCACCACCAGGGTGGCGATAGCCAGAAGCTTGGTCTGCAGGCTGAATTCTGCCCACCAGGCGGAGATCCGCTGCCAGAGACTCTCGGAATCCGGTTCCGGCCCGCCGGGTTTCGGCAGGGCCCAGTCAGCGGTCGCGGGAGTTGTCATCCGCTGGAGCGCACCTGATGGCCGATGTCGCGACGGTAGGTGATTCCTGCGAATTGCACCTGATCAAGGCTTCGATAGGCGCTGGCAAACGCTTCATCAAAGTTGGCTCCCTGCGCCACCACCGCCAGCACGCGCCCTCCGGCCGTCACCAGCTCGCCATCTTCGTTGCGGCGGGTGCCGGCATGAAACAGCTGCCGCTCAGCATCGCTGTCGAACCCGAGCTGAATGGCGTCCCCCTTGCGCGGTGACTCCGGGTAACCCGCTGCAGCCGCCACGACGCATGCACTGCAGCGCTCGGCGATCTGCAGCGCTGGAGCCAGATCCAGTCGTCCCAGAGCGCAGGCCTGCAGCACCCGGCCCAGTTCGGCTCCCAGCAGTGGCATCAGGGTCTGGCACTCCGGATCGCCGAAGCGGCAGTTGAACTCGATCACCTGCGGTCCATCCGCCGTGAGCATCAGTCCGGCATAGATCACGCCGCGGTAGTCGATGCCCCGTTGCCGCAGGGCTTGCACCGTGGGTTCGAGCACTGTCTGGCGAACCAGCTCCAGGCCATCAGCATCCAGCAAAGGTGCGGGGGCATAGGCCCCCATGCCACCGGTGTTGGGACCCCGGTCTCCTTCTTTCAATCGTTTGTGGTCCTGGGCTGGAGGTAAAAGCACAATCCGCTCGCCATCGCAGAGCGCAAACACCGACACTTCCGGCCCTTGCAGCCGCTCCTCCAGGACCAGCTGTGCTCCGGCACTTCCGAAGCGACCAGCGAAGGCATCACGGATCGCGGCCTCCGCCTCCCCCACGTTGTCTGCCACGGTGACGCCCTTCCCGGCGGCCAGTCCATCGGCTTTCACCACCAGCGGCCGGTTCACCTGCTTCAGAACCGCCAGGGCCTCGACTTCCGTTGTTACGGCCCAGTGCCCGGCGGTGGGGATGCCCGCGTCCTGCATCAATTGCTTGGCCCAGGCCTTGCTCGCCTCCAGCTGTGCGCCATCGGCGCCCGGGCCGAACACGGCGATGCCGGCGTCCCGCAGGGCATCCGCCACACCAGCAGCAAGGGGAGCTTCCGGTCCCACCACCACGAGATCCACGTCGTTGCCAAGGCAGTGCTCGATCAGGCCGCGGCTGTCGGTTTCCGCCAGGCCCAGCCCGTGCTGTCCGCTGCCGGCATTCCCGGGGGTGATCCAGACCGTTTCCAGCTCCTCGCCGCGTTGCAGCGCCCAGCTGAGGGCGTGCTCCCTGCCGCCGCTTCCAACGACGAGAACCCGCCGGAGATCGGGCAGCGAGTTGGGACGGGTGGACGAGATGGCCATGGGAGCGGGCAGACCAGGACGGGCCTCGTAAGTTTTCCTTTGTAGAACGCAGCCCTCCATGGGACTCACTTCCATCCCATTGGCGCTGTCGCTGCTGGCGGCTGTAGTTCCTGTGCCCGAGGCGGCACCGATGGCGTCCGAAGCTTTCGCCGCCTGGTTGCAGCAGGCCAATCGGGAGGAGCTGGAGCTGGGCTGCGTTGATCCCGCCATCGGCATGGCTGATGCCCGGCGGCAGCAGATCCGTAACCGGCTTCTGGAGCTTGATCCGGCCCCACAACCGTTTGATGTGGTTTTGGCCAATGCCACGGCCTTGCTGCGCTGTGGATCGCCGGACAGCGCCGCTGTGGTGCTGCAACGCACCAGCCCCGGATCACCGCAGGCAAGGCGGCAGTGGCTTCTTCTGCGCTGGCGCGCCGCCGCCGCCGGGCTCGACCATCGCCAGGCGGCCCTTGCGTTGCGTCGTCTCGTGAAGGGCGATCTGCAGGCGCTCAGTGAGCTGGAGCTGGAGCCTGGCCTGACGGGGCTGGACCAGTTGGCTGAACATGAGGCAGCGCTCGGTCGGAGTCTGATCGCGGCTGAGCTGCAGCTGATGGTGCCTGCACCATCACCGCGTCAGCTGAGCAGGGCTGCTGAATGGCTGGCGCCGGAGGATCCCGAGCGGGCTGATGAGCTGTTGGAAGCGGCCGTGGATCAGGCCGCTGCTGATCAGGCCTGGGGGCTTGCCGTTGAGCTGCTGCAACAGCAACTGCGTCTGCAGCGCGCTGCCGGACGCGATGGGGATGGCCCCCGTCAGCGGCTGGAAAGCCTGACGGCCCAGCTTGAGGATCACTACAGCCAGTGGCAGCTGTGGGGTGGTGCCGGTGAGGAACCACTGCTGCGGTCACCACGGCTGCCGGGCGGCCATGCTGCGGTAAGAGATTCCTCTGATGTCACGCTGCCATGAGCCCTGCTGGCGCAAGCCCTGTTCACGGAGATCTGCTCTATGAAGGCAAGGCCAAGCGAGTGTTTGCCTCCGATCGCGTTGATCGGGTGGTGGTCGAGTTCAAGAACGACGCCACGGCGTTCAACGCGCAGAAAAAGGCTCAGCTGGACGACAAAGGGCGGTTGAACTGTCAAATCTCGGCGCGTCTGTTCGAGTTGTTGGAAGCGAAAGGCATCCCATCCCACTACGTGGGTCTTGTTTCCGACACATGGATGGTGGTCCAGCGGGTCGAAATCATTCCTCTGGAAGTTGTGCTGCGCAACGTTGCCACCGGTTCCCTCTGTCGTCAGACCCCGATCGAGGAGGGCACGGCGATTGAGCCGGCTCTGCTCGATCTCTATTACAAGGATGATTCGCTTGGTGATCCTTTGCTGACGGAGGCAAGGGTGAAACTTCTGGGTCTGGTGGATGACGCGCAGATGACGGCGATCGAAGGCCTGGCGCGGCGGATCAATGCAGTGCTGGTTCCTTTTTTTGCTGATCTCGACCTTCAACTGGTCGATTTCAAGCTGGAACTTGGGCTCAACGCTGATGGTCAGCTGCTGCTGGCCGATGAGATCAGCCCTGATACTTGCCGCTTCTGGGATCGCCGCAGCAATGATGCCCAGGACCGAATTCTTGACAAGGATCGCTTCCGCAAGGATTTGGGGGGTGTGATGAAGGCTTACGGGGAGGTCCTCAAACGGGTCCAATCCGCCTGCCCTGAACCCCGCAACTGCCTGTAAGGTCAGCGGACTTTCTGCGGCCCCGGCCCGGCCTTGCTTCGATGACCCGTCGCCAGACTCGCAGCTCCACGGTTGTCGTTGGTCAAGGAGTTCTGGGTTTGGCCCTGGGCTTGCCAATCTCTGTGATGGCGCTTGCCCCTGTGCCCTCAATGGCTCAGGAGGCTGAAGTCACACAGATCCAGGAGGAGACGGCCACCGAACTCGAGGTGGAGTCGCCTCGAGTTCTGATTTCCGAAGTGGTGATCGAGGGGCTCGATGGACACCCCGAGCTAGACAAGCTCCAGGTCGAGGCCTACGACGCGATGCAGGTTCGCCCCGGCAGCAGGGTGACCCGGGAAGAACTTCAAAGGGATCTGAACGCGATTCAGGCCACCGGTTGGTTCTCCGATGTGCGGATCACGCCGATCAACGGCCCACTTGGCGTTCAGCTGATTGTTCAGTTGGAACCCTTCCCTGCACTGACGGCAGTGAACCTGGATCCCTCTTCAGACTTGCTGCCTCAGGCGGTGATCGAAGACTCGTTCAGCTCGGATTACGGCCGCACCCTCAATCTCAATGACCTGCAGCTGCGGATGAAGGCTCTGCAGGGTTTTCTTGCCGGTGAGGGCTATTCCCTGGCTCGCATCTCCGGTCCGGAGCGGGTCAGTCCCGATGGTGTTGTCACCCTGAAGCTGACCCAGGGCCGTGTTGCGGGTGTGGAGGTGCAATTCCTCAACAAGGAAGGTGAGAACGAGAACGAGAACGGTGAGCCCATCGTTGGCAAAACCAAGGAATGGGTGGTGACCCGGGAGATCTCGATTCAGCCCGGTGATCCCTTCAACCGCAACAAGTTGGAGCGCGATATCAAGCGTCTTTACGGCACTCAGCTGTTCAGCGACGTCAAGGTGACCCTGAAACCCGTCCCTGAGCAGGCCGGTGACGTGACGATCGTTCTAGGCATTGTTGAACAGTCCACGGGACAGCTCTCCGGTGGTCTTGGCTACAGCCAGAGCCAAGGTGTGTTCGGCCAGGGTCAGGTGCAGGACACCAACATGTTCGGTCGTGCCTGGAATGTGGGTCTGAATGTGACCTATGGCCAGTACGGAGCCCTGGCGAATGTCAACTTCAGTGATCCATGGATCAAGGGAGACCAGCACCGCACGTCTTTCCGCGGTTCGTTGTTCATTAGCCAGCAGGTGCCTCAGGCCTTCCAAAGTGAAGACAACGGCAACATTCGCACCATTGATGACTATGAGGACAATGGCAATAAATATGCCTACGACATCAACTCGGACAAAAATCCAGCTGACGATGATTTCAACAGTGTCAAAAAAGCGCTGAAAGAGTTCCCCAGCCGCAGTTGGTTTGATTACGAGGGAGACACCGTTGTTCTGCGCAAAACCGGAGGCAGTTTCTCTTTCTCCAGACCTCTCAATGGCGGTGATCCCTTCAACGACTCACCCTGGCGAGTGCTCGCGGGACTGTCTATCACCGATGTTCGCCCGATCAATTTCAGAGGAAAGACACGAACCGAAGCCGTGTCGACTCGAAATTACAAGAAGGGAAGGGTTAAAAACAAAGATATTATCTGCGTTTCTTTTAACTGCGCTGATAACAACCTGCTGACCGGTTTACGTCTCGCCACCACATACAACAATCTCAACGACAACCGCCAGCCGACGAGCGGTAATTTCTTCACCGCCAGCACCGAGCAGTTCCTCGGTGTGAATGACGATTCGCCCACCTTCAATCGTCTTCGGGGCAGTTACACCCAGTTCTTCCCAGTCAACTGGTTGAAATTGCACAAGGGATGTCGGCCTGAGGAGGGCGAAAAGGCCGATTGCCCGCAGGCCATCGGAGTGCAGGTCAAAGGTGGAATGATCCTGGGAGATCTGCCTCCCTATGAAGCCTTCTGTGTTGGCGGATCCAACTCGATTCGCGGTTGGTACAACTGCGATTTGGCTGTGGCCCGCAACTTCGGTGAGGTCACCATCGAGTACCGCTTCCCGATCATCAGTGTCTTTTCCGGCGAGTTGTTCGTGGATGCAGGCACCGACTTCAACACCCAGAAGAACGTGCCTGGCAAGCCCGGCCTGAAGTTGAACAAGGACGGTTCAGGTGTCTCGGTGGGAACTGGTGTGATTGTTGACACCCCCGTTGGTCCTCTTCGCCTTGAGATCGCCACCCAGGACTTCACGAGCGACTACCGCTTCAACCTTGGTGTGGGCTACAAGTTCTAGTGACCTGCTGGCCTGAGGATTACTCCGGAGCCTGGACCCTGGTCGATGAGGTGGAGCGCCGTGGCATCGGCCTTCACAGCGGTGATCAGGCGGTGGTGCGTCTCACCCCCAGTGACAAGCCTGGCTATCACATCCGGTTCACCGATGATCCGGATCCGATCCGTCTGTCCCCAGATCAGGTGAGGGACAGCCAGCTGTGCACCACTCTTGATCTTGGCTCCCGGCGGGTTTCAACCGTTGAGCATCTGCTCGCGGCACTGGCTGGTTGTGGTGTCACCCACGCCGACATCGTTCTGGGCGGTTCTGAGGTGCCGCTCTTGGATGGTTCAGCTCAGGGATGGGTCGATGCCATTGCTGAGGTTGGACTACAACCCGCTTCAACGCCGCGTCCTTGCCCCCCTTCCTTGGACGAACCGCTACTGCGTCATCGCGGCAGCAGCGTGATCACCGTCACTCCGGCCGAGACGTTTCGTGTGGTGGGCATCATCGATTTTCCGCAGCCGGCCATTGGTCGGCAGATGCTGGCGCTGGATCTGTCCCCTCAGGTGTTTGTCGAGGAGATCGCTCCGGCGCGCACCTTTGGATTCCGTGAGCAGGTTGAGCAGCTGAGGGCGGCTGGCCTGATTCAGGGCGGTGCCTTGGATAACGCCCTGGTCTGTGATGGCGATCACTGGGTCAACCCCCCTCTGCGGTTCCCCGATGAGCCGGTGCGCCATAAGCTGCTGGACCTCATTGGTGATCTGGCCCTTGTGGGTTTCCCCAAGGCTCAGGTCCTCGTGTACAGGGGGTCCCATGGACTCCATACCGATCTCGCCGCTGCCTTGTGACTGAATCCTCTGCGCCGGATGTTGTGTTGACCAGCGAACAGATTGCTGGTCTGTTGCCGCACCGCTATCCCTTTGCGCTGGTGGATCGTGTGATTGCCCATGACCCTGGTGTCTCGGCGACGGCGATCAAGAACGTGACGATGAACGAGCCGCAGTTCCAGGGGCATTTCCCTCAGCGTCCCTTGATGCCAGGGGTGCTGATCGTTGAGGCCATGGCTCAGGTGGGTGGCCTGATCGTGACCCAGATGCCCGATCTCCCCAAAGGTCTGTTCGTGTTTGCCGGAATTGACGGGGTAAGGTTTCGCCGCCCGGTGGTACCTGGTGATCAGCTGGTGATCCGCTGTGAGCTGCTCAGTCTCAAACGCAAACGCTTCGGCAAGGTGAAGGCCGAGGCCACTGTGGACGGAGATCTGGTCTGCTCCGGTCAGCTGATGTTCTCTCTGGTGGATTGATCCGGATGACAGCCGATCTCTCTGCGGTGAAGATTCATCCCCAGGCGGTGGTGGATACCAAAGCCGAGCTGGCAGCCGGGGTTGTGGTCGGGCCGGGTGCTGTGGTCGGCCCCGATGTTGTGATTGGCGCCAATACCTGGATTGGTCCAAATTCCGTGCTGGACGGCCGGCTGCGTCTGGGACGTGACAACCGCGTGTTCCCTGGGGCTTGTCTCGGCCTGGAACCTCAGGATCTCAAGTACAAGGGTGCTCCCACGGAAGTGGTGATCGGTGATGGAAACACCATTCGGGAATGCGTCACCATCAACCGCGCCACCGATGAGGGAGAGCGCACGGTTGTGGGTGATCACAACCTGTTGATGGCGTATTGCCATCTGGGCCACAACTGTGAACTGGGCAACCGAATCGTGATGTCGAATGCGATTCAGGTGGCCGGCCACGTGATCATCGAAGACAGGGCCGTGATCGGAGGCTGCCTCGGCATTCACCAGTTCGTCCATGTCGGCACCATGGCCATGGTGGGTGGGATGACCCGTGTTGAGAGGGATGTTCCGCCCTACTGCCTGGTGGAAGGTCATCCCGGTCGGGTCCGGGGGTTGAATCGGGTCGGTCTTCGGCGCAGTGGCATGGGAGATCGCGATGGAGGCAGGGAGTTCAAGCAGCTGCAGGAGGTCTGGAACCTGGTGTATCGCTCTGATCTGGTGATCGCAGACGCTCTTGAGCAGGCCAAGGACCAGGAGCTGCTGCCGGCGGCCTCTCATTTCTGCCGTTTTTTAGGTGCCTCCATTGCCAAGGGGCGACGTGGTCCGATGCCTGCCGTGAGCAATCGCTGATGGTGCGATTGCTGATCAGCACCGGAGAGGTGTCCGGTGATCTGCAGGGCAGCCTGTTGATCAAGGCGTTGAAGCTCGAGGCTGATCGCCGTGACATGGACCTGGAGCTGCTGGCTCTGGGGGGGGCACGGATGGAAGCAGCCGGTGCTGAACTGCTCGCGGATACGGCCCCGATGGGAGCGATCGGTTTGTGGGAGGCACTGCCTTTAATCCTTCCGACTCTGCGCTTGCAGGCCAGGGTGGACCGTCTGTTGAGGAGGAAGGCTCTGGATGGCCTGGTGCTGATTGATTACGTCGGTGCCAATGTCAGGCTCGGTCGCAAACTTCGGAGTCAGTACCCGAAGTTGCCGATCACTTACTACATCGCTCCCCAGGAGTGGGCCTGGCGTTTCGGTGATGGCAGCACCACGGAGCTGCTGGGCTTCACCGATCGGATCCTGGCCATTTTTCCTGCGGAAGCCGAGTTCTATTCCGGCCGCGGTGCCGAAGTGACCTGGGTGGGTCACCCGCTCCTGGACCACTACCGGGAGTTGCCGGATCGTCTGGACTCCAGGCGGAACCTGGGGCTTGATCCAGATGCACCGGTGCTGCTGTTGCTACCGGCCTCCCGTCCGCAGGAACTCACCTATCTGATGCCAACCCTGGCTCAGGCTGCAGCCCTGATCCAGCAACGGCATCCCACCCTGCAGGTGCTGGTGCCAGCAGGGTTGTCTCATTTTGAGCAGCCATTGCAGAAGGCTCTCGATGCCGCTGGGGTGCGCTCAGCCCGGGTGATCCCAGCCGATCAGGCGGATGCTCTGAAGAAGACCCTGGGGGCCGCTGCTGATCTGGCCCTGAGCAAGTCGGGAACCGTGAATTTGGAACTGGCCCTTCAGGGGGTGCCCCAGGTGGTTGCCTACCGGGTGAGCCGGTTCACGGCGGCCATCGCCAAATATCTGCTTGGATTCAACGTGGAGCACATCTCTCCGGTGAATCTGCTGCTCAAGCAACGGCTTGTTCCGGAGCTGCTGCAGGACGAGCTCACGGCTGAGGAGCTTGTGGAGCAGGCCTTGCCTCTGCTGGAGAACGGCCCGCAGCGGCAGCGGATGCTGGATGGTTACGGTCGGTTGCGCGACACCCTGGGGGCGCCGGGCGTGACCGAACGAGCTGCCCAGGCCATTCTCGATCAGGTGAACCCATGCAGCGATTGATTGCCGTTCTGTTGATCGCCCTGCTGGCGTTCCCGAATCCGGCCTGGGCCGCTCAGGCCACGGCGGTGTTCGCCGGGGGCTGTTTCTGGTGCCTTGAGCACGATCTTGAGCATCTCCCAGGGGTGATTGAAGCCACCAGTGGTTACAGCGGCGGCCAGGTTGAACGGCCCACCTATCGCCAGGTGAGCAGTGAAACCACCGGGCACCAGGAAGCGGTGCAGGTGCGCTTCGATCCCGATCAGATCAGTTATGCCGAGCTGCTCCGCAGTTACTGGCGCAATGTGGATCCCCTCGATGGTGGCGGTCAGTTCTGTGATCGCGGTGATTCCTATCGCCCGGTGATCTTCACGGCGGATGACGCCCAGTCTCGCGATGCAAACAGCAGTGCCGAGGCGGCAGCCAGGGAGTTGGATCAGTCCGTTTCAGCCTTGAAGGTGGAGATCCGACCCGCTGCTCGCTTCTGGCCGGCTGAGGGCTACCACCAGAATTACGCCGAGTTGAACTCACTCAAATACAACTTTTACCGCTTCAGTTGTGGACGCGATCGTCGACTGGATGATGTGTGGGGCGACAAGGCCCGTAGCGGCAATCCCTGGAGCGACTGATGACTCTGCAGCTGCTGTTTGCCTTGCTCGTCCCTGCGGTGCTTTTGGTTGGGTTGACGTATCTGGTGTCGACGGGGCGGTTGCGTTTTTCCCCTGGGGCATTGTCTCTGTTGGCTCAACGCCGTGAGATCTGGATGATGGGAATCATTGCCCTCGTTACAGCCGGAGCCATCAAGGCATTGTTTGATTGAGCATTCTGGTGGCTGTTGATGCTTCTTCAGGCCTGAATCGAAACGCACTGAAAACGAAAAAAGCCTTAAGAACCATGCATAAAACCTATGGAAAAGATTAAGCGAACGAGGCGGCTTAATTCATTCAGTTCCCAGTGAACAGACGGGTTTCCGTCCATCGACGACCATGGAAGCCATGTCTAAGATCCAAAAAAGACAGGAGGAAATGTATGTATCTGCTGACCATTAAGGATGGTCTCGGAACCCGCCACATCGGTCCATATCCATCACCGAAGCATGCTTCGGATGATCTGGATCGGGTTCTGGAATCGTGCTCTGAACGAGCACGCTGGCAGATTCATGCACTGGAAACACCTGATCGCACCACTGGGGCGGCCCATTTCCCAGCTGCCGTTGCCTCCTGAAATCAGGGCTTTTTTCAACGAAATTTTCTA